>CAZYCG010000059.1:0-8949 GCA_964645865.1 uncultured Dehalococcoidia bacterium
AATGACTTGGATTGATGAACTGCGGGTTTAGGTTCTGTAGTTACAGGTTCTTCTACAGGAGAATCTTCTTCCAAAGGAGCATCTTCTGCAGCGCTCTGTTTATCATCCATTGGAGTGTCGTAAGTGTTCGCAAAGTTGTCTTCTTGTATTTCAAGCGAACTTCCGCAATTAATACAGAATTTACTGTTAAATTCGTTTTGATTGCCGCAGGATTTACAATTAGTATATTTAAAAGGGTCATCCGCAATAACATCTTTGTCAGAAGTTACTAATATATTGTCGGGTTGGTTGTCTTGAACGGTTTCACTGGGTATTTCGATTGTGGATTCATCAATCGGCTGCTTGATTATTCCTTGTTCAGAAAGAGCGTTTAAGATTATCTCTATTTTTCTATTTAGTTCACCAATTTGTTTATCGATGTCGTTTGGTGAACTCTGAGGGTTTGAATCTTGTTTATTTTCTTCTGGCAATAAACTAGTGCCGCAATATATACAGAATTTGGAATTTGCACGGTTGTTTTTGTTACACTTGTTGCAATTCATTTTTATACCGGTTCAAGTATTAGATAAATTCATATAAGAAACATTATAAACAAATTACATATAAAATATGTATATAGAACATCATATATTAAATTTCAATCAGGAATTAATTGATTATAGCCAACCTATATCCTGAAGTCGCCTTTTGAGTTCAGCTGTCTCTTCTGTGTTAAGTGTTTTTGATGGAGGACGTGAAGGTCCGACAGGATTTCCCATAAGCTCGTTCATTGCTTTATGTAGTATGCTTTGTCCACCAGTTCTTTTGCTAACAAGTTCATACATTGAATGTAGTGGTATCCGAGCACTGTCATAGAGCTTTTGGGCTTCATCGTATTGTTTTGCTTCTAGCAGTTCCCAAACTTTAAGGTCAAACTTTGGATTTACATCAAGATATGATTGTACGTATCCTCTTCCACCAAGTTTGTGGTTGCCTACAGGGTTTGCTGTATTGTCAATCATGTTTACTTTGTCGGTAAATTTAGTCATTAACTCGAAATCATCATTATTTGGAACGCTCCATTTAATTGCTGCTATATTGTCTAAATCTGCAAGTTTTTCAAATGTTTCAACTTCTATGAATCCACCTGTCATCCAGTGTGTATGATAAATCATTATGCCTATATCGATTGCATTTGAAAGATCATAGAAGAAATCATACATGTCTTCTTGAGTAGGCATGTTCCAAATAGGAGGAGTTACTTGTAATGATATTGCACCCATGTCCTGTGCCATTTTTGCTTCTTCAATTGCTCGAGTAGTATCTTTATAGTGAATTCCGAGCATTATGGTTGCTCTTCCATCTGCAGCTTTTACAGCTGTTCGAAGAAGAGCTGGTATTTCTGTATCAGATAGCATAGGACCTTCGCCTACTGCTGAAGCAATCTTCAAGACTCCTTTTCCATGAGTTACTCCACTATCTATCAAGCGTTGAATCATTGCATTCATTCTGCCAAGGTCAAGTTGGTAATTTTCATCGAATGGTGTAGGTAGTACACCCATAGGTCCTACAATAAGTTTTCTTAAGCTCGCTTTATCCATTTGATATCATCCTTTTATTAATTGAATTTTTTAGTGAATTGAATTATTTATCACATGTCTAGATCTTTACTTGCTTCTTCTACAGATTGAATATTACCTGTTTGGTCTCCTCCAATCCATCTGTAAATTTCAGGTATTAACGTATGAGTTCTGTCAACTAGCGGTAATTTTATTGGGATGTTTCCCTTTTGAGCCGAAAGTTTCATAGCTATAGCTATTTCAAGTGCCTGGCGTAAATCGTGACCAGATACTGCTAATTCAGAACCGGTTTCAATACTTTTAATCAATGATCTTATTGAACTTGTCATATATCCAAATTCCTGCCATTGCCATGGAGAGAAATTCGGATTAGTTAGAATTCTTTTCCCGTTTTTGTCAAAACCTTTATATATTTCAACAGAATCCCAAAACCATCTAATTAATGAATCTTCTGTCCATACATCCAGACCCATCTTGTAGGTTTCTTTGAATCCATCATGATTGCGTACTTTGGTTTTGACAGAATCATCTATAGAGGTGCCATAAAATGGAACCTTAATACCATTGGTCATAGTGAAAATACCGTTGGAAAGCATTTCATCATCATCTGTGTATATGCTTGATTCAGGTTGGCCCCAACATATTACCTCTTCTACTTCGCTGTTCATGAATAACCTTATAGCGGATATCCACTGTACTCCTTGACCTGATATACAATTACCTAGACTACTTATTATCCCGCCTTGTATTTTGCCGTATTTATCTTCTCTCAACCACTTTGCAGCTTCTTGAACATGATTATGTGCCCTTGGTAGGTTTCCTCCAGCAAATACAACTCCTCTAGATTCGCAGGCAGCTACCATTTCATCTGCATCTGATAGCTTCGCTGCAATAGGTTTATCCGTTGAAACTCCTTTAACACCTGCTTTGGCACATGCAATTACAGATTCCTTCATCCATTTGGTTGGGGTAACTACAGCAGCAATGTCAGGTACTATATCTTTAAGCATAGATTCAGCGTCTGGATAAAGTGATTTAACTCCGAAACGTTCTCCTACAGCTTTGCGTCTGTCTTCATTAAACTCAGCTATTGCCACGATTTCTGTATCAGGATAAGTTGAATACGCTGTAGCATAATGCTGGCCTAATCTACCACATCCTATGATTGCTACTTTATGTTTTGGATTTGTCATTTGGGCACATATACCTTCAGCATATAAATTACGATTTAGAAAATCCTAAATCAAAAATGTTTTACGTTCAATAACGTAGCGCAAATAAGAAACAAATTTTCTTCAATAATTCAATAATGTTTGATTGAACCGAACATTACTCATACCGTAATGCTTCTATAGGATGTAGATTTGCTGCTCTTGCAGCTGGATATATACCGAAAAATAGACCTATTAATACTGCAACACCGATTGCCAATCCTGTTATATCTAAGCTGATAGCAGTATTAAAAACTTGCCCTCCAAAGGTTTTTCCATCTAGAATTGTAGCCGTTCCCAAACCAAGAATTGCTCCTGCAATACCTCCGGTAAAGCATAGTAATATCGCTTCCAAAACGAATTGGAGCATAATATCTCGCCATTTTGCTCCCATCGCTTTTCTTATTCCGATCTCTCTGGTTCTTTCTGTAACAGATACCAGCATAACGTTCATTATACCTATTCCGCCTACTATAAGTGATATTCCTGCTATTGCAGCTAAAAATATTACGAAAGTTACAGTGCTATCTTCCAATATATCAATTGTTTCCTGCTGACTAGTGATTTGGAAGTCATCTTCTCCAACTATTCTGTGCCGCATACGCAAAACTGTAGCAATCTGTTGAACTGCATCATCCATTTCCTCAAGATCACTAATTTCTACGTTGATACTTCCTACAGATATTTGACCTTGAGTTGTTTTTTGTGATTGTAATTCGTAAAAAGCTGTTGAAATCGGGATAAACGCTGAATTATCTGTGTTAATCAATCGTCCTTCTCCTTTGCTTTTTAAGATGCCGGACACGCTGAATTCAATTCCGTTGATTCTTACTTTTTGTCCGACTGAATCTCTAAACCCAAACAGAGTTTCTGAAAGTTTATTTCCTAATATTACTGAATTAGATCTATTGATAACTTGTCCTGAAGTAATGAATGTACCCGAAGACATTTCAAGATTTCGGACATGAATATATTCAGGAGTTACTCCAAACATTGATGCAGCAGTAGTATATTTACCTGCTACGATTCTTGCAAATCCAGTTACTTCCGGAGCTACGAGTTTAACCGAAGGAGCTATTATTGGGTCTAAAAGGGCTGAAGCATCTTCTAAAGTTAGTGTTTTTGCACTACCTTGTCCCTCATTTTCTATTTCTCCTGGTTTAACGAAAAGTAAATTTGTCCCAAGCGTTTCTATCATTGATGTTATTTGTTCTTGAGCACCTTTACCTATAGCCATTGTTGATATTACCGCACTTACTCCTATTACAATTCCAAGTAATGCTAAGGATGTCCGCAGTTTATTGATTGCTAATGATGAAATTGCAGTTAAGAAGGTATCTAAAAGTTTCATATGTTTAGCTTAAACAGTTGATTTAATCTATATTGTTTTTTTATCACTAGTGATGAGGCCATCCTTCATTGATATGATTCTCTGTGCTTGACCTGCTATTTCTTCTTCATGGGTAACCATGATAACCGTAATACCTTCATTTTCATTTAAATCCTTGAAGATTGATATTATTTCTTCAGTTGCTGTGCTATCTAAGTTACCGGTAGGCTCATCAGCTAGTAGGATATCCGGGTTATTAACCAAGGCTCTGGCTATGGCTACTCGTTGTTGCTGGCCACCAGATAATTGTGTTGGCTTGTGGTGAATTCTGTCTCCAAGCCCAACTTTTTCAAGAGCGGCTTGTGACTTTGATTTTCTGTTTTTTTCGTTGGAATACATTAAGGGCAACAATACATTTGAAAGAGCTGTTTGTCTTGATAAAAGATTGAATGTTTGAAACACGAATCCTATCTTATTGTTTCGTATTTCAGCTAGTTGATCTCCTGACATTTCCTCAACGTTTTGGTCATCAATGATGGATTGACCGGATGTTGGTATATCTAAACAGCCTAATATATTCATCATTGTCGATTTCCCTGAGCCTGAAGCACCAATTATTGCTATAAATTCTCCCTGGTCAATTTTCAATGACACACCGTTAAGAGCGGTTACGTCTACGGTACCCATTTTATAGATTTTTTTGACTTCTACTAATTTAATCATAAGCCTATTTCCCAGCGTTTCTTGCAGGGGGCTTACGACCAAAAGCTCCTCCACCTTTGCCAAACATGGCTGCGAATCCTTTTTGTGTGTCGGCAGAACTGGATTCAAGTAAAATCAAGTCATTTTCTTCCAGACCATCTTTAATTTCTATCCAGTAATCATCGTTTGCTCCTAGAGTAACGGGTTGTTCTATATAACCCCCTGAATCTTCGATTCTTACAAGTGGATTTTCAAATGTTCCATATAATGAATCTATAGGCACTACTAGGACATTTAATACTTCTTGTATGCTTACTGTTCCAATTGCTGTTAATCCATCTCTTATTTCAGTGTTGTCACCAAGGGTGACTTCAATTTCTATTGGGTAATTAACAACACCTTGTACCGTAACAGGTAGGTAACTTATGCGTGTGACTGTTCCTGTTAATACTTGACTAGGTAATGCGTCGATTTTAATATTAGCTTTCGCACCTTCTCTCACAGATAAAATATCTATTTCAGGCACGTTGCCATCTAGTTGAAGAATAGACGGATCTACGATTTCCATAGCTGGTGAGTTGTGATTGTTTATTGTTTTGCCTTCTTCAATGTTTAAAACAGATATTATCCCGTCAAATGGTGCTGCGATTGTTGTGTTTAGAAGATTTTCTCTGTCTTGTTCCAACTTGGCCAGTAATTTGTCGAGAGATGTTTGTTGTGCTTCTATTTCCAAAGGGTCCACTTCTTCATTCAATGAATCAATACTTTGTTGTATTTCAATTACATTAACTTCTGCTAGGTTGACTTGGGTTTTTCTTAACTCAAGTTCCAATGCGTCTGGATTTAAAGCATCGAATAGATTTTTTTCGGCTTCCTCTACCGAAAATGTGGCGAGTTGTATTGTATGCTGTAACTTGTGTAATTCAACGATGTCAGTTCCATTCAGTGCGTCGATGTAATTGGTATTAGCAACTTTCAGGTTCAATTCGGCGATTTCTTTTTCGATTGTCAAATTGTCAATCATGATTTGTTCTGTGGGCGCTATTATTTCGTCGTAGTTTTGTTGTGCCTCTGAAAGGTTATTTGTTGCGTTCAAAATAGAAGAATTCAAAGAAGCAAGATTCGTATCTCTGTTTAAAGTGGTTTGTTTAAGCTGGGTAGATGCAGCATCTAAGTTTACCCATAAAGGTTCAATCTTGTTTTGGACACATTCGGATAAGCTTTCTTTGTTTGTTTGAGTGCAATTAGGGAAAGGATTATTAGCATAAGAATATAGTTGGGTTTGAATCATTGCAATTGTTGGATATAGACGAACCCACTGATTAACAGTTTTTTCATTCCAAGGCGTAGTGGGGTCATCGCTACCGACATAAGTTGCAGACGTTCCGCTGTATATCTCACTGAGTGTCACTCCCCATGACTGTATCAAATCAATAGGGTTTTGCTCTAGTTTTGTTGAATCTTTATCATCTATGTCGATGCCTAACCATGCAATCATTGATTCTTTGTAGTCCTCAAGGGCCTGGTCATAGGTCGCCTGAGAGTTTGTTATGTTAGTATCCCAATTTATCTCAGTTGAGATAAGATTATTTTCTGCATTGGTTAAATGGGTTTGAGCAGATTGTAACGCTTCTAAATATTCTTCTATCAAGTCTTCTTTACTATTGATTGAGAATAAACTTGTACTCGCATTGTCTAATGCGATTTCGGATTGAATCACATTTCTTTTAGCTATTGCGATATTGGTTTCATAATTGGAAACCATATCATCTAATTCGGATTGTTTTTGATTCAAAAAATATTTGGCTTCACTTATGTTCAAGTTAAGTTGGGCAATAGTAGATTCACTTGGGTTTTGAAGGAGTTTTAAACTTTCTTCTGTGTTGTATAGTTCCATATTTGCAGATGCCAAGTCTTTATTCAAATTAGCAAGTGAAAGAACAATGTCAGGATTTTTGATTGATTCGAGTGCCTCACGTGCGTTTCTTACGGCAATTTCATCTTCCGCAACTTTTTCAGAAAGGTTCGCAATAGTTTCATTGTCCAGACGAGCTAATGTTGTGCCTTTCGTCACATTTTCACCTTCTTCGACATAAATATTTTTTACCTTGCCGGATATGGAGAAATATAAACTTTCTTTTACAGCCGGTTTGAGGGTTCCGCTGACAGAAATTTCATTTTTAATATCTCCGTATCTAACTGGTATATTTCGGACGTCTGTTTCTTCATTGCTTCCATCTTTATTTATATTATTTGTATAAAAAAAGTAGAGTGCTCCAACAGTTATAACAAAGACAATCAATAGAACTGTTAATTGCCATTGTTTTAAGTTTTTAAACACCATTATGTTTATTCCTTTAATGATTAAAGCGTTAAAATCTATTGTAGTGTAAAATCGATGTCATTATAAATCGTGAATTTGAAGATTTTGTTAAGACAAATACGTGTAGCAAAGGATATTAAATGGTTTTAGATTTAACAACCTCAGCTTTACTCTTTCCTGCGATACCTCTACTTATGATTACATTTGGCACACGTTTTACTGTTGTTTCGGAACTTATAAGAAAAATTCATGATGAGTATGCAGCAGATATAGATTTGGATGACGTAAGAGCAAAAAGAATGTTGGGTGAGATTTCAGCTTTGAAAAAGAGGCTTTGGATGATTCAAATTAATCAAACTCTGTCGAGTTTAAGTTTCTTTTTCAATTTGTTGACGATGTTCGCTTTATATATGGGTAATCAAAACCTCGCTAAGACGATTTTTGGAATAGCTTTGGCATTGTTGATGTTGGCAGTAGTGTTATTTATAATCGAAATCAGTATTGCCGTTAGATCACTGAATCTTCACCTTAGTGATTTAGATACCAACGATTAAAGTATTTTCTATCCAATAAGTGTTATTTTGAGCAATTAGATGTAACAAAAGATTCAATTTGTTTAAAATAATTGATGCCGAGCACTTCCTCTACGTTGTTGTGTCCTGCTCCTTTTGCTTTAATAAATAATTTAGTATTTTGGTACTTTTCATATAATGACACCCCCATTTTTATAGGTATCGTACTATCCAAATCTCCATGTACAAACAAAATCGGACAATTGATTTGATTGATCTTACCGTAGGTGTTGAATTTATTTGATATGAGATATTCAATACCTGGCAGAAATGGAAATTTGAATCTTGTCATGTCCCTAATAGATGTGAAAGCTGATTCTAGTAATAATGCTAATGGAGTGATCTTTGTAGCGATTTCACATGCTATAGAACACCCCAAAGATTTGCCAAACAAAATGAGTTGATTGGTCTGAATTGAATAAATATTATTCAAAAATTCTATAGCTGATAAGCTATCTTGATATGAGCCTGATTCTGAAACGTTGCCATCACTTTTCCCGTAGCCACGGTAGTCAAATATAAAAATATTATATTTGGTATTATCATAAAGGGTTTTCAAACTATATATCCTGTGGCTGATGTTACCGCCGTTGCCGTGTAACCATACTATTGTTTGTTCTGAACCTTTGTTTATAAACCATCCGTGCAGAGTAATATTGGGAGCAGATTTAAAATATAGGTCATCGAACTCTATACCCAAATCTTTTGGAGTACCAATATGATTCCTAGATGGTTTAAAAATAAAATATTTGTCAGCGGTATTATCGAATAGCATGAGTCTCTGAGATCAATAGCGCAATTGTAATATTAGTTACTCATTTGCAAATTCGTATGGCCCAAGATCTTCATCTACAAAACTTCTGTGGTAGTTTTTACCCATCAGGTATTTTATTTCAAACTCAACATCTCTTAGTTCAGGTTTAGGGCCAATATCTTCATCTCTTTTTAAATTAGATACCTCTAGGGTGTTTTTGCCTTTCGAAGGCCAAAATTCTTTTGGTAATTTAAATACATACCAATATCCGAATATCCTGTGGCGAGGAGACGCCATTAAATAAGTTCTGTTTATTTTCCTCAAGAAAGTATCAGGGATAGTATTTCCATTTATTTTAAATACGTATTCGTCGGTTTCAGTTGCAGAGGTGATTCGGAATCTTAATTTGACATCAAATACTCTATCAACCTCATCCCACTTAGAAAGGTCATCTGCTATCGTGTTAACAATCTTAACTGGTTTTCCTGTTTCCAATAC
>CAZYCG010000060.1:0-8682 GCA_964645865.1 uncultured Dehalococcoidia bacterium
GTTTTAATAGTAATTGGAGTATTTGCTCTTTTAGGTTATCTTTGGGAAATTGAAGTGAATAGTATGTTTTTAATAGCTGTACTCACCATAATTGGATACAGTGTCAATGATACGATTGTGGTATTTGATAGATTGCGTGAAAATATTATTTTATATCCTAATAGACAGTTCGAAAATAATGTTTCTGTAAGTATTTTTGAAACGCTAGGAAGGTCATTAAATACAAGTTTCACTTTGCTATTTACTCTACTTGCATTAATAGTATTTGGCGGTCAAACAATCAGAGAATTTTTGTGGGTTTTGTTGATTGGGGTAATTGTTGGTACTTATAGCTCAATTGGTGTAGCTACCCAAGTTTTGGTAGTTTGGGAAAAAGGTCTGATAAAAAAGATATTTAGAAGGGATTCAGCTCGTTCAGCAGCTTGAAATTAACTTGAATTAAGAGCAATAAACAATTATTTAATTAACGCTTATTCGGTGTATTTACTTTCATTCGTGTGGATTAGTACAGTTAATAAAAGGTGATTGTTAATGAGTAAATCTCTTAATGGAAAAGTACAGACAGTTTTAGGCCTTATAAATCCAGATCAATTAGGTGTTACATCGATGCATGAGCATCTGATTATAGATTTTACGGTAGTATTCCAAAAGCCAGAGGACCTAATAGGGAGAACAAAATCCTATGAACCAGTTTCTATGCAAAATCTTGGATGGGTACGTTATGACCCCTTCAGAAGTTTTACTAATTTAAGTTTGAAAGATGAAGTCACTGCTGTAGAAGAAGTGAAAAAATTTGTGGCTTCAGGTGGACAAAGTATTGTAGATACTACGAGCGTAGGTATAAATAGGAGTCCTGAATCCCTTGCTTTGATTTCAAGAATGTCCGGTGCAAATATTGTAATGGGATCAGGATATTACATAGCAGCCTCTCATCCTGCTTCTGTTTCTAAAAAGACTGAGAATGATATTGCAGATGAAATAGTTTCTGATATCATCGATGGTGCTCAAAATACTGGGGTGAAAAGTGGTTTTATAGGAGAAATCGGTTGTTCTTGGCCTCTTACGAAAAATGAAAAGAAAGTTTTGAGAGCTAGCGCTATTGCACAAAGTAAAACAGGAGCATCTATAGTCATTCATCCTGGCAGGGATGTACAAGCACCATTCGATATCATAAATATTTTAGCTGATTCTGGCGCTGATATTAGTCGTGTAGTAATGAGTCATATTGGACGAACTTACGCTGATGTTGAATTGGTTATTAAGTTAGCCCGTTTAGGATGTTATTTGTCATATGATCAATTTGGATGGGAAAATTCTTATTTTTCGTATGGCGCGATGGATTTCCCTTCTGATGCTATGCGGATTGGATATATTAAGAGAATAGTAGATGCTGGTTTCGTGAATCAGATTGTTATAGGTCAAGATATTGCTTGTAAGCACTTATTACAAAAATATGGTGGATACGGTTATGCTCATTTGATAGACAATGTGATTCCAAGATTGGTATCTGCAGGACTAACTCAAGATCAAGTTGATATTATTACCAAAACGAATCCTGCTAACGTCCTAACATTTAATTGAAATTTTAAAATAGTAGTTTATCTGTCTTTTTCTTTAAATTGACTGAGAATGACAAAAAGTATAAATATCGCAACAATTAAAATGACTACTATTGTTTTATTTTCCATCTTTACACTTTATATTTTTTTTAGAGCTTATGTTAAACTTTCTTATATTAAAACAGGTATTTAATATATATGATTTTTCTAAGCCAATTATTTAAAAGTCCGATAGAAACAGGAGCTATTGCTCCTACCTCTGAGAAATTATCCAAATTGATTGTAGAAATGGCAAATTTGGGTGAAAAGAAATGTGTCGTTGAGTTAGGTCCAGGAACTGGAGTTTTCACCAAGGAAATAATGAAGCATATTCCTAAAAAAAGCGAATTTTTTTCATTAGAAATAAATGATGAATTTGTCAAAGAAACAAAATTAAATAATCCCGAAGCAACTGTTTATCATGCATCTGCGAAAGAAATAAAAAAGTACCTTAATAAACATAATCAAGATAAATCCGATTGCATAATTTCTGGGTTACCTTGGGGCGCATTTGCTGAGGATATACAGGTAGATTTGCTGAATGAAATATATGATTCTTTAGAATCTGGAGGGGAATTTTTAACTATAGCTTTGTTACAGGGATTGATGTTTCCTCCAGGTAGACGATTCAAAAAAGCTATAAGCAGTAAATTCAAAACAGTTGAAAGATCTAAGATTGTGTGGAGTAATCTACCACCTGGACTTGTTTATTATTGCGTTAAATAATTTTTTACGATAAATCGTCCGGTTTAATCGTAGAATAAATGACCGTTATATTGATGCATTCCTTTTGCAAATACCAGTAATCCACATGCTATTAATGTGTATAAACCATACATGTCAGGGTATGAATATTCTAAAAGGAACAAACTGTATTCATAAGTTACTATAACTGAGGACAGGGTTACTAATATAACAAGAAATGTTCCTAATATTGCAAAGTTACGCGTTTTAAAAAAAATAATTAGTATAAATGGAAATATAAAGATAAAGCTGAGTGGGTTGATTGCGCAAGATACTCCTAGGAATTTGGCTAGGCCTGTTCCGCCTTTGAATTTGAAAAATATAGGGAAAAATGTACCTGACAATATGAGGCAAGCAAAAAGGATTTGATGGATTATGCCGTAACTAGAATATTCATGTATTGTAATAAGACAAATTGTAAAAACGGAAAAAGAAGTAAATAGATCTCCTGCAAAAACTGCTATAGCACCTTTCGTACCAAACTCTCTCGAAAAATTGGCGACGCCTGGGTTTCCTGTTCCAAATTCGGTTATATCTTTTTTATAAAATTTTGTAATTATTTTTGCCCAAACCAATGATCCACTTAAATATGAGACTATACCCAAGATTAAAAATACAAATAGTTCCAAAGTCCCACTCCTGTTTTGTTGCTATACATTTTCGTTATCAGCCTCAATAATTTAAAAACATCAAACCCATTTAAGAGTGTAGAGTTTAGAATCTTTCAGGATAATTCTTAAAATAACCCAATTTGGTAGAGTTTGCTTATTTGAATTTAACCATTGATATTCGTGGTCAATAGAATTACCCTGAAACATTTCGCCGTCGGTTTTGCCGAATCCGGTTAGAATTTCGCCAGTTTCCTTGAGTAGCTCTATAGATATGTATCCATCTTTATTGCATTTTCCGTTTATGACCAAATGTTTATTTGCTGTTTGTAATGGTTTAGTGACTAAAATACCCTCTCGAAGTTTGTTTGGTTCAAGACAAATGTATCTATCATAGTCGATCTCTGCTATTCCTATTCCATGAGATACTAATGAAGTATCCTTTGCTTCTGGGATATCTAGATTCTCTCTTGGACCGGTTATCCACCAATCATGATGCGTATTAGATCCTCCATAAAAAATCAGGGTTTTATTTTCCTTTGTTATTGGGGTACTCGGAACTGCTACTTGATATTGATCCCAACTTTCGGAAGGGCCATTAGCTAGAAAAGGTTGTCGTTTATTTGTGCGGTTCCATTTGTGTCCGTCTCTACTAAATACCAAGTGTACATCCATCGTATTGTCTACTTGATGAAAAACATTAGCTAATCCTACATAAAGATCAAGTTCACGGGATGGATGTAATGATGATTTAGTACTAGTTGATGAAATCATCCATGAACTCATTGAATAAAATGAGTCATCTAGATTGTCGTCTTGAGAGTCTGCAGCTAGTATCTCTGTTAATTCTGTCCAGTTAAATAAATCGTAACTGTAAGTCCTAAATATTCTTCGTTTGTTATTTTGCGCTAAATTGTTTGGGAAATAAGGAATACTCCAGTTTTTATTGTCGGGATAAAAGTTTCCGTAATCTATTTTCCATGCATCAGGATGACGAGTATTAAGCACGTACCTGCCGAATTTTGGGTCGAAAGAAATAACTACAACGTCACCCAATTTTGGTCCTAGTCCACCAAAGTTTAAATTCTGAGGGTCGATTTCCCAGTTAATACCATCTGGAGAGAAAGCTAACCTCATTGGGCTCGATAAATTTTCAAAACGACCGGCATTGTCTTGTGTTAGAAACTCATCTCTGTCATTCGGAAGAATATGTTGGAAAATCATTTTGAATTTTTTAGATGGATTTTTTTCTAATGGGTCTTCTAATACGCTTGGACAATGGATGCTTCCAAAATCATTATCATTGTCAAAGGAAGGTCCTAAAACAATATTGGTTTTTTCCCCTTTATTTAAAAACAAGTTTAATTCTGGTTTTAACCATTTAAATCCATCTTTGGATTTAGCATAGCAAAGTCTGCTTCTAGAAACTGATGGGTCATGTATATCTGCTTTACTACCAACTAAACCGATTGGATTTATGTCCCAATCCTCGTACCAACAATGAAATTCTCCTGTTTGTGAATCTTTTATTATTGTCCAAACGGAGTTAGCGATGTAAGGTAACCTCTCCCAAGATTTATCTTTAGAAATTATAGGATTTTTATGTTTATTTGGTATTTCAACCGTTCGTTTTAAATCTTGAACGAGTTCGATAGAATGATTGTCAAAGAAGAATATCTTTTCTTCTGGAGTATTTTTATCGGGGCTCATTAGTTTGATTTATAACCTCCTGGTAATTTGATTTTATGAAATTGTTTTATACTAGAATTTCTAATATTAATTTGCGAAATTTAATTTATACTGAAGGATACTATTCATCAGAGGAAAAATATATCTAGATTATGGATTGTTGGGTAAAAATTAAAAAACATTTAATATGTAACGATAAAATAATGGAAGAGTTGATTGAGTTATATGGTAAACCCACATTATTTAATTCTTTGATTCCAGAGACTAATTTATTCGATAGTTTAGCGAATTCGATAATTTCTCAGCAGCTATCTGTTCAGGTAGTAAAAAATATAAAAAGAAAATTATATGAATTGGGTGCAGTTGAAAAATTTAATCCCGATTTGTTCATTACCTCATCTTATGAAGATTTAAGAAATTGTGGGATGTCTAAAGCAAAATGTGATTATACAAAAGGATTAGCGAATCGAATTAAGAAAGATCCAGATTTTTTGCAAAATATGATAAATGAAACCGATGAAAAAGTCATAAGTGATCTTACAACCATTAAAGGGATAGGTGTTTGGACTGCACAAATGTTTTTACTATTTGCTCTAAAACGTTTGGATATATTTTCGGCTAAAGATGCAGGTCTTATGAGAGGTGTGAAATTAACTTATTTCAACGGAACTTTACCTGCCACAGAAGAATTGGAAAATGTCACAGGTAGATGGAGCCCATATAGAAGTATAGGTTCATGGTATATGTGGCAAGTCGCTAACGCTCAGCCTACTATTAAAGGGAAGGGGAATAACTAGTTTATTTGCCTAATTGGACTATTTCTCTAGGGAATCCCATCAAAAATTCTATTCCATTTTGGGTTACTTGGAATTGATCTCCTAGTGGCACGAACATTTTCCCCGAACCTGGTAGGGAAAACGCTGAATGTACTATTATTGTGTTATTTTTTTGCAAAAGATCTTTATTGCTTTCAGCTGGAATCGGTTTTTCGCTATAATCAAGTCCGCATCCATGTCCAACCCGCCCTCCCATCAATGACCAATTATGCTGTGCAGCATTTTCTTGGATTGCTTTTGCTATGTTTCCAACTGGTACGCCGGGTTTAATGATGTCCAATCCTGCATCTTGAGCATTTTTGGCTATGTTGAATATTTCCCTATGGTATTTAGGGATATCTCCATTCAAAACTCCTATCCTCATACCATGACTCCAGTACCCTTTGTACACTATATAGGAACATACATTAATAAAATCGCCAGATTCTAATATTCTTAGGTGAGGTTTAATGTCCAAATTACATACTTCCCAGGTTGTTGGTGGACCTGAGGACATCCAATATTTAGCGTGGTCTGCTCCCAATTGCCTTGCAGATTTCTCCATTTCGGCTACGAGCTCAATGCCATGTATACCGGGTCTAGCTTGAGATTGTAATGTTTCAAATCCTATATCTCCTAAACGGGCCGCATGTTTTATCATTTTTATTTCTTCTGGTGATTTTACTGAACGTAGTTCAGCGACTATATCTATATCAGGTATGACAAAATTTTCCTTGAAACTCTCTTTTAGGTGTTGATATATAAATATTGACATGTTGTTGGTGCCAACAACTGCAATTTTTTTATTTGGTATTTTATTTTCATTTAGTATTGATAGGGTTTCTTCTGCGAATGATTTTATTTCACTAATATTTGTCTTACTTTTTGTATCTACAGCTACAGCATTAGGATCAACTGCCTTTACCATTCTTAGGTCGTTGATAGGTGATACTTCTTTTATTTGTTGCAACATATAAGGTAGGCCGGCAAATAATAGAGAGACTTCTCCTTCCGCTGGAACCACAACAAAAACATCTGATATTCTGTCATGATTCGCCCATCCTGATAAATATGAAACGTGTCCAGTGAGACCCCATTTATGTTCCGGAGGGGTAGAATAAGCCAATAAAGCACCAATATTATTGGCTTTTAGGTATTCTCTAATGTGCTTATATCTAGTTTCAAATAATTCGGGTTTGATGTAATCAGGAAATTTATTCATTAATTTTGATTCCAATTAAATGAAAACTCTACTCATTTATGAAATGTTTATCAATTGCTTTAGATTGTGATCATTATACCGATTGGGCAATTTTTGAATAGGTCTGTAAACAAAATTATTCTAAAAATATGGAGTTGTGAACAATAATGCGTTATATTTTATAAAATTTTCATGTAAATATTTACTTGTCTTTCAAATTAAAAATCAATGGACTCCCATGGTTGTAGGAAATAAAACAGATAAAAAAATTAATATTCGTATCGGAAATCAGTTTGATCGCAAAACGATATATAGAATCAGACATTCTGTCTATGCAACAGAATTATCTCAGCATTCAGAAAATGAACAATCAAGTTTAACTGATTCTTTAGATGAATTTAACGTGTACATCGTGGCTGAGGTAGATGGTGAGATTGTTGGTTTTATAAGTATAACTCCACCTGATAAAAACGCTTATTCGATTGATAAATATCTTTCACGTGATTCTTTACCATTTAATGTTGATGATGGAACCTTTGAAATTAGGATATTGACCGTAGACAAAAATTCTAGGGGTAGTCGTATAGCTGCTTTATTGATGTATGCTAGTTTGCGGTGGATTGAATCTTCCGGTGGTACAAGAGTAGTGGTTATTGGCAGGGTTGAATTAGAAGATTTGTATTTAAAGATTGGTTTAAAGAATACTGGAATAATGGTAACTTCCGGTGCATTAACTTTTGAATTGATGACGGTAACTATAAATGATGCGCGGGATAACCTTAGGAAATATGAACGCGTTTTAAAAAGTATTTTCAATAGAGTAGATTGGGAATTGGATGTGCCTATAACAAAGTCTGCACCTAGCTTTCATGGTGGAGCTTTTTTTAATGCAATTGGTACAGATTTTACTTCTTTACAAAAAAGCAAGGAAATTATCAATGCAGATGTTTTAGATGCATGGTTTCCTCCATCACCGAAAGTTATGGATTCTTTACAAGAGCATCTTTCTTGGTTAGTAAGAACATCTCCACCTACAGAGAGTGATGGTTTAATAAGAACTATAGCGTCTGTTAGAAAAATTGATGTAGAGTCTGTTTTACCTGGGGCTGGATCTTCTGATTTAATATACCGCGCTTTACCAAATTGGTTAGATCAAAATTCTAAAGTTCTTATTCTTGATCCGACTTATGGTGAATATGCTCATGTACTTGAAAATGTTGTGAATTGCAAAGTAGATAGATTTTTATTGGATGCTGAATATGGGTATGCACTGGACCCGAAATTTTTGGAGCCATACTTTAAAAACGAATACGATTTAATCGTTTTAGTAAATCCGAATAATCCTGCAGGTACGTATATTGAGCGAGATGTATTGGAAAATATTTTAAGGAAAGTTCCGATAAAGACACGGGTTTGGATTGATGAAACTTATATTGAATATATTGGTTCGGAACATTCTTTGGAGCAGTTTGCAGTCAATACTGAGAATGTATTCGTATGTAAATCAATGTCCAAAGTTTATGCGTTAAGTGGATTAAGAGTAGGTTATTTGTGTGGTTCTTTAGAAGTCATAGAATCTTTGCGTGGACTGACTCCGCCTTGGAATGTTGGTTTGCAATCACAAGTTGCAGGTGTGAAAGCTTTACAAGATCCAGAGTATTATGAACATCGGTATAATCAAACACACAAATTAAGATTTAAACTTTCAACCGATTTAATGGAGATGGCAAACTTAGATGTGGTGAATGGTTTTGCTAATTTTCTACTTTGCAAAATTCCAGATACAGGACCAACGACTGTTGAATTGATTGAAAAATCTCGCAAAAGAGGTTTATATATTCGTAATGTTGCTACGACATCTCCTAGGCTTGGAGAAAGAATGTTCAGAGTTGCAGTTAAAGATGAACATACTAACGATAAAATTGTAAGTATATTAGCTGACGGAATTAATGGTTGATTAACTGAATTTAACAACCAACTCTACATCTGTAAGGACAATGTCTGATTCTATCAATTCATTCCTTTTT
>CAZYCG010000061.1:0-2052 GCA_964645865.1 uncultured Dehalococcoidia bacterium
CTGAACTCTTTCTAAAACCGTAGCCATATTAAAGACTCCTTAAACATTTATTCCTTTATTTTAAGTTTTTGCAATACGGCTCCCAAAACTCCATTTACAAATTTATAAGAGTTGTCTGAACCATATATCTTAGCTAGTTCAACCGCTTCATTAACAACTACCTTTGGAGGAGTATCGGAGAAATCCAAAAGCTCTAAAATTCCCATTCGCAAAACACTTCTGTCTAGCGATGAAAGATCTCCAACCTCTCTCTCTGTGGCGCATTCAGCTATTAAACTATCTATTTGTTTTTTTTTATCTAATACTCCACATACTATTTCTCGGGCGAATTTGAGTTGATTTTCGTCCAAGTCAGATTCTACCATAAGATGACCTAAAACATCATCTATATGATGTTTTGTTAAATCAATTTCAAATAAAGTTTGTAGCGCCAAAGACCTGCTTTTGCTTCGATTGCGCTTTAACCTGTTTGCGAATATTTGCGATTCTTGTGTTACGCTCATTGCAGCTTTAAACTATAACTCTAATTTATCTACGCTTTGCAGAGAATCAACACTGAAAACCTTACAATCAGTATTTATCCTTTTAACCATTGCTGCAAGCGCTTTGCCGGGACCGAATTCTATGAAACTTGATACACCGTTATCTATCATATAATCAACAGATTGTTTCCAATTAACGCAGTTACATAGCTGATCAACCAGCTCATTTTTCACTTGTTCTGATGTATCAAGTTTTTGAAAAGTTGTATTGCCAACAATTGGGATTATTGGTTCATTAAAATCAATTACTGCAATAGCATTGATTAAACCTTCTTTAGCTGGCTCCATTAAACCTGAATGAAAAGCTCCCGCTACTTTTAGGGGAATAACTTTTCGAGCTCCTCTAGCCATTGACATATCTAATGCCATCGCTACTTGTTTTTTTTCTCCGCTAATTACAATTTGGTTTTCAGTATTTATGTTTGAAACATAAGTTCCTGTTTGAGCACTGATTTCTGACAAGGTAACGGCATCTAGTCCCAAGACTGCTGCCATTGCTCCAGGCCTCAACTCGCAAGCCTTTTGCATCAACTCTCCTCGCTTTTGAACTAATCGTGCTGTCTCAGAAAGATCCAATACACCCGAAGCAACCAAAGAAGTAAATTCACCTAAACTATGTCCCGCTAAAAACGCCGGATCCGGAACGTTTTCTATAGAGTCTTGAACAAACCTATAAGTTGCTATACTAGCTGCCATAATCGCTGGTTGAGCATTAATGGTTTTTCTCAAATCTTCTTCAGGCCCTTCAAAAATAATTTGACTAAGTTTCCTGCCCAAAGCATCATCTACTTCTTCAAACACATCTTTAGCTAACGAAGAAGCTTTGTACAAATCAAATCCCATCCCAACAGATTGAGACCCTTGGCCTGGGAATAAAAACGCATATTTGTTACTTGATTCTTCTTGTCCAGACATAAATCAAAAATCCGTTTCTTACTCGTCTGATTCAACTGAAGTAACTTGTCTTCCATTATAATATCCACATTCAGGGCAAGCTCTATGGCCTTGGATATATGCATTGCACTGTTTACATTGAACTATGGAAGGCGCTTTAATTGCTGCATTTGCATTTTTATTGCGCTGCCTTCTTTTAGAATGTTTTTTCTTTGGGGGCATTTTATTCACGTCTCCTGTTTTCTTTCAATTATTCTTGTCGATGACAGTATATTCCATCCACCATCGATTGAATCTGTTTCACATTTACAAGTATTTGCATTAAGGTTTATTCCACATCTCGCACATAGACCTTTACATTGTACATCACAATTACCAGTTATTGGCATATTGATATCAATATATTGGACGACCATATTTGATATGTCTAGCATATTGTTTGCGTCAATTAAACTAATTCCCAGATGCTCGCCTTCATCTAGGCTGGGCATATTGCTTAATCCATCATTAGGAAACACCTCTTCCTCAATATCAAAACTTATGCCAAATAAAAATTGATTCAAGCATCTTCCACATTGCATTTCTATGCTGGTCTCCATGCGAACGCTTACCCAAA
>CAZYCG010000061.1:2152-5660 GCA_964645865.1 uncultured Dehalococcoidia bacterium
CCAAATACTTCAGCCACTCCCATTTCTAAAAGATTAATCCTATCTTGATCTGGAATGATTCCACCAACAACTACAGGGATATCACTAGCTCCATGTTTATCAAGTTCTTCGAATAGAGCAGGAATTAAGTCCATATGTGCACCTGAAAGTATACTTATTCCAATTAAATCCACATCTTCTTCTAGCGCCGCCCTAGTTACCATTGACGGAGTTTGTCTAATTCCGGTATAGATGACTTCCATCCCATTATCACGTAACATCCTAGCTATAATTTTCGCTCCTCTGTCGTGACCATCCAACCCTAATTTGCCAACAAGCACTCTGAGTAATTTATTTTCCATTGAATTTAACCTTGTTTTTCGAGGTACTTGTTTCTATTAATTCAATCAAAACATTTCCCGTCGACTTTGGGTGAATAAACGCAATTGTTCCCTCAAGACCTTGTCTCGGTTGAGAATCTATCAATTTCACATCGGCATTTTGCAATTCTCTAATGGACTTTTGTATGTTTTCCACTTCAAAACAAATATGATGAATTCCCTCTCCCTTGTTCTTGATGAATTTAGCTACTCCGCTATCATTATCAGTAGGTTCAATAAATTCTAAACTGGAATCGCCTAATTTGATAATAGCAGCTTTTACTTTTTGGTCAGGAATCATTTCGATTTTCGGTGAAGGTATTCCAAATAATTTGACGTACAGTTTAATAGTTTCAACAATGTCTTCAACTGCTAAACATACGTGGTTTATCGACTTTACGGTGCAAATCGATTCATTAGAAAATTTGTTGTTTTGTTGGGACATAATTATTAAAATTCAAATGGTTTTATAGTCTAATAGGTTATTTTAAAGCTTCTTTGGAAATAATCATACGCTGTATTTCACTAGTTCCTTCATATATTTCTGTCACTTTTGAATCCCTATAGAGTCGCTCAGCAACTGTTGGTGCAAAATAACCTAATCCTCCATGAATTTGAACGGCTTTGTTAGCAGATTCAACCGCAACTCTGGAAGACAACAACTTTGCCATCGATGCTTCTTTGACATATTTAACATCGTTGTCCTTATATGTAGCAGCTTTATATACCAACAGCCTTGAAGCTTCTATGTCTGTTGCCATATCCGCAATCATCCACTGAATCGATTGGAATTGAGCTAATTTGCCTCCAAATGCACTTCTTTGCTTAGCATACGATATACACGAGTCGTAAGCAGCTTGTGCCAAACCAACTCCTTGCGCTGCTATTCCTATCCTACTTCCATTTAGTATATCCATAAGTTTCTTAAACCCATCTACTCCTTCTCCTATAATATTTTTTTCGGAAACCGGAGTATTGTTAAAAACCAACTCTGCAGTTGAAGACCCCCTCATACCCATCTTGCCGTATTGCGGGTTTATTACAAATCCTTCTGCACCTCTTTCTAGTATTATTGCAAGAATACCCTCTCTGTTTAATTGAGGGTCTTTATTGGCTATTATTACGAAAATATCTGCTTCTTTAGCATTTGTTGTATATAACTTCGTTCCGTTCAATAAATACTCTTCCCCAACTTTATGAATGGAAGTCGAAATCTTTGCCGAGTCACTACCCGCCCCAGGCTCTGTTAACGCAAAGGCCCCGATTAATTTTGCAGAAACTAAATCCGATAAATATTTTGTTTTTTGTTCTTCAGTACCATAAGTATTAATAAATTGTGTACATAATGACAAATGTGCCAAAAAAATAACGCTTGTTGACCCACATCCTCTGGCTATTTCTTCGGCTACTATCGCCAATTGCTTACTAGTTCCTCCAGCACCCCCATATTTTTCATCTATAGTTAATCCAGTCAAACCCAGTTCAGCCAAACCATCTATGTTCTTTTTAGGAAATATTCCAGAAGAGTCAATTTCAGACGCATGAGGCTCCAATTCACTCACTGCAAATCGTCTTATTTCTTTTTTTAAAAGCAATTCCTCATCTGAAAGCATAAAATCAGACATCAATTTTCTCTCCAAATCTATTCTTTGTAGGATATAGATTTTATATCCTATCTAATGATTTTAATCTCGTCGCCCATATTCTCCAAATACACTTCTTAGTGCATCGGATATTTCACCCAAAGTACAATATGCTTTAGCACAATCTAATATCGCAGGCATTATATTGTCTCTGGTTTTTGATATTGTTTTCAACCTAGCTAAGCATTCATTCACATTTTCTCGATCTCTATTTTCGCGTAGCTTCTTTATTTTCTGTATTTGCCTCGCTGTTTGTTTCTGGTCAATTGTTTGTATTTTTTCTATCGGAGGTGTATCCGATTTATATTTATTTACACCAACGATAATTGAACTTTCATTTTCTACTGATTTTTGATATTCGAATGCACTATTTTGTATTTCTTTTGATTGAAATCCTTCCTCCAGCGCCAATACTGCTCCACCCAACCCATCAATTTTTTTTATATATTCATTTACCTCTTTTTCAATTTGTGCGGTTAATTCCTCAATATAATAAGAACCTCCCACTGGATCAGTTGTAGCAACAATTCCTGTTTCATATGCTAATATCTGTTGTGTCCTAAGAGATAACTGTGCAGATTCTTCCGTGGGCAATGCTAAAGCCTCATCTTTAGAATTTACGTGTAAAGACTGCGTTCCTCCTAAAACAGCGGCTAGTGCTTGAATTGTAGTTCTTATTATATTGTTTTCAGGCTGTTGAGCAGTTAAAGTAACACCCGCGGTTTGAGTATGGAACCTTAACCTAGCTGATCGATCATCTTGTGCTTTAAATCTTTTTTTGATTATTTTCGCCCAAATTCTTCTAGCCGCCCTAAATTTAGCTATTTCCTCAAATAAATTACTTTGAGCCACAAAGAAAAATGAAATACGTGGAGCGAATTTATCAATGTCAAGTCCAGCAGACATAGCAGCCTCTACATAAGCAATTGCATTTGCAAAAGTGAATGCCAGTTCTTGAACTGCGTTTGCGCCCGCTTCTCTTATATGATACCCACTAACGCTTATGGTGTTCCAATAAGGGACATTTGAAGTACAATATTCGAACACATCCGTGACAAGCCTCATAGACGCCTTAGGCGGGTATATATATGTACCTCTTGCTATATACTCTTTTAAAATATCATTTTGTATTGTGCCTTTAAGCGATTTAGGCGACACTCCTTTTTTCCTTGCCATTTCTATGTAAAAAGCCAACAGTATCGGTGCTGTAGAATTTATAGTCATAGACGCACTAACATCTTCCACATTAATTCCTTGGAATAAAGTTTCCATGTCTTGTAAACTAGAGATTGAAACACCTGCTCTACCAACCTCTCCAACTGCTAACTCATGGTCTGAATCATAACCCATTTGAGTCGGAAGATCGAAGGCGATACTTAGACCAGTTTGGCCTTGCTCCAATAAATACCTGTATCTTTTATTGGATTCTTCTGGAGAAGAAAATCCTGAATATTGGCGCATGGTCCACAATTTTTTACTGTACATTTCTGAATAAATACCTCTTGT
>CAZYCG010000061.1:5760-7365 GCA_964645865.1 uncultured Dehalococcoidia bacterium
GTCATTTTTGATTAATGTTGAAAATCAAACAATATTAGTTCTATTAACAATGTCATTGTTGATTTTCGCTTTTAAATCCTTTATAAACTGGACTAGTTCAGAAGTTGCACTAGAGAAACTATATTTTATCAATCTAAAAATAAAATTGTTTACTTCAGTTACCTCTGTAACTGTCAATAAAGAAATTTCGCCATAAGGCTTCAATTCATAAGTGTGTGTTGAAATCATTGGCATATTTTGATTGATAGTTTTACGAATTAACTTTCTACCTCTAATTTGGGCAAAAGATTCCCATTCTATATATTGGCCTTTTATATCGGTTTCTTTCCAAATATCTCTACTTTTACTTGTAACAACTTTTTCTACCTTTACCAAACCCTTTCTCCACATAGGTTGAGTCTCATAATCTGTTATGGTGTTCCACAACTGTTCGCATGTGACATTAAATTGTTCAGTAACCGTATATTTATATGTACCTTTATAATTCTGCTTTAATATCAGAATTCCAAACGTAACAAAACTTATAGAAAATATTGTTATTATAATTAATGTCATTTTCGAATTTCATCCTATATTAATAAAATTTAATTCTTATAATCATGTTACAGTGTATGATAAGAAGTATACCAAAAGTTCAGTTTTATATTAGGTTAAATAAGAATACCATCATTACTAACAATAATCGGGTGCAGTAGTGGATAAACGCATTGTTTCTGGCAATATTCAAGAAGAAGAATTAATCAATGAGAAAAACCTTCGCCCAAAAAAGCTTGCTGAATATATAGGCCAAGATAAGATTAAAAGCAACTTAGAAATTTCCATTGCCGCTGCACAAAAACGTGGTGACCCACTAGACCATTCATTAATATTTGGTCCTCCCGGAGTCGGAAAAACAACACTTGCAAATATTCTTGCGTTAGAAATGAATGCCCAACTTAAAACTACTTCTGGTCCAGCAATAGAAAAAGCAGGGGATCTAGTATCGATTTTAACTGGGCTGAAAGAAGGAGACGTTCTTTTTATTGATGAAATCCACCGTTTACCAAGGATAGTTGAGGAGATTCTTTACCCCGCAATGGAAGATCTATTTGTGACATGGATAATCGATAAAGGAATGCGAGCTAGAAGCATGAATCTTTCAATAAAACCTTTTTGCCTAGTTGGCGCGACAACTCGTTTTGGCATGGTAAGTAGTCCTTTAAGAGATCGGTTTGGCTCAGTTATCCGTCTAGATTTTTACGATGAAAATGCAATGATTTCGATAGTGGAAAGATCTGCAAAAATTATCGGAGTACCTGGCGATGTTAAAGGTTTTACTGAAATTGCAAAACGTTCGAGAGGAACACCGAGAATCGCAAATCGGTTGTTGAGGCGAGTTAGAGATTATGCCGAAATCAAAGGCAACAACAAAATCGATGAAAGCTTATCTAAAACAGCTCTAGACAAACTTGAAGTTGACGAATTAGGGCTAGATGATTGGGATGTTCTTATCTTGAAATCACTTATCGAAAAATTTGGGGGAGGCCCAGTAGGATTAGAAACGCTAGCTGCTTCTATCAGCGAAGATGCCGATACTATAACAGAAGTTTATGAACCTTATTTACT
>CAZYCG010000061.1:7465-8559 GCA_964645865.1 uncultured Dehalococcoidia bacterium
ATTATTTTATCTGCATCCCTAATAGTTGACAGGCGATGAGCAATAATTATTGAGGTACGGCCTAAAAGCAATTTGCTTAAGGCATTTTGAATCATTTGTTCAGTATGGCTATCTATATTGGCTGTGGCTTCGTCCAAAATCAGTATTTTCGGATTAGCCACTAAAGCCCTAGCAAAGCTTATCAATTGCCGTTCACCAAGACTCAAATTAGAACCCCTTTCATCTAGCATGGTGTTATATTTTTCCGGTAATTTCATTATTAAATCATGGCACCCAACAGCCTTTGAAGCCGATATCATTTCTTCTTCAGTAACTTGTTCATGTCTATATTTAATATTTTCCCTTACTGTACCTGTAAAAATATAAGGTTCTTGGAGAACAGATGCCATTTGATTAATCATTGATTCTCGAGAAACGTCCCTGATATCATTTCCATCAATCAAAATTGCTCCGTTACCTCTATCAACATCATAAAATCGTGACAGCAACGAAACCAAAGTCGTTTTGCCAGCTCCTGTGGGTCCTACTATTGCATTTGTAGTCCCCGGTTTTATATGTAGATTCAAGTTTTTTATAACCTCGGTTTCTCCATCATAGGAAAAAGAAACTTTTTTATATTCAACTTCACCCTTAATCGCCCCTATGCCACGTGCATTTTCTTTGTCAATCACGTCAGATTGTTGGTCCATCAACTCGAATATCCTTTCACCCGAAGTCATTGATCGCTGTAACTGCGTATACTGCATCGTTACACTCCGGATTGGATCGAAAAACCTTTGTATATACAAAACAAAGGCTACAATCGAACCAATCTCCATAGATCCTGATTGAGCAAACATTGCCCCAAAAAATAAAGCAAGTGCTATAGAAACTCCTGTCAAGAAATCAACAGGAGGTATTAATCCAGCTGATAATTTGGAAGCTCGTAACGAGGCTGTTTTGTTATCTTGGTTCAATGAATCAAATTGTCCTGCATTGTATTTTTGGCGGTTCATTGCCTGCACAACACGCACACCTGATATATTCTGGTTTAAATAGGAGTTCACAGCAGAAATAGCAGTCCTGCTAAAAACAAAGCCGATTTTTGCCCTTGG
>CAZYCG010000062.1:0-8552 GCA_964645865.1 uncultured Dehalococcoidia bacterium
TTATTGACGATATTGATTCTGTTGATAGTTCAAATGGTAATGGCAATATAGATCAACAGATTGCAGATACTTTAGCTATGATTGCCGGCACCAAAGAATATCAGTTTTGTTGATGTCAGATTTGGAGAAGCTTTTATGAAAACAACTGTAGCTGGTGGTAGAGCATGGCATTTCAGTCATTCTATCGGAAGGTTATCACCTGAGCATAACGAAAGTAGGTTTGGTAGTACGGGTGGGTCAAATTATGCAATGGATGTAGCAATAGGCGATGATGAAGTATTGTTCATTCTTAGTAGAGGTTTCGGATACCCATCTGAAGCGCACGGTGTAGATATTGGTTGCCGTATAGGCAAAACTACTTACAAAGAACACCATATCGGAGATTTTGCCAGAGGATCTTTCACTTGGCCTAATAGTATCGCATTATCAAATGATGGGAAATTATATTGTTCTGATGAATTTGAAAACAAGATATATGTTTTTGAAACGGATAAGTTGATGCCGTATCCAGAATTTGATCCTACTGGTGAGAGTATCTTGGAATGGGGTGTAAAAGGTGGTTTGCCTGGTCAATTTAATGGTCCTGCTGGATTAGACTTTGACATGGACAATCGCCTGTACATAGTGGATAGCTTGAACAGCAGAATTCAAATTTTTAGTAAAGACGGAGAATTTATAGAAGCATGGGGAGAATATGGTGATGGAGAGGGTGAATTTAATAAACCATGGGGTATAACGATTGACTCGGATGGATATGTATATGTAGCTGATTGGGGCAATAACAGAGTTCAAAAATTTACGTCTGATGGAGAATTCGTAATACAGATTGGAATAAGTGATGATCCTAATTTAGCCCTTGACCATCCTTCCGGAGTAGGGGTAGACAGTCAGGGTGACATTTATGTTGTAGATTGGGGTAATAGAAGAGTTCAGATATATGAGCCGCATGGTGAAATGATTGCATCCCTATATGGTGATGCAGTCGAGTTTAACAAAGCAGGGTTGTATAATTTAGAAAGAGACCCTGAATCGATTAAAAACTTAAGGCAAAATGAAGATATTACTTCTTATACATCTAAATTCGGGAGGCCTATTGGAATAGCTGTTGATAAACAAGATAGGATTATCATCACGGATATTAGAGGGCGATTGCAAATCTATTCTAAGGACAAAGAATATGCAGAACCATCTGCATAGGATTTGTGAATAACCCCAGGTTTTTATTGGTAAAGAAAACTTCAGGTCTACGAGATATATGACAAACATGAGTAAGATAGAACATATTTTAGGCGCAAAGCCTATTGAGCCTGTAAGAGAACAGATCAATGGTAAACGTCATTATATACTCAAACAAATCCAGGAAACCCCGATGGTTTCGGTGACTTCCGTAATAGGCGATGTTATAAATAAGCCTGCTCTAGTTAATTGGGGCAAAAATCTAGGTATTTCGGCGGGAGTGGATACTCTAAAAGATTATGTAGGGACATATATAACGGAAAATATTGTTGCAGAGTTCAAAGATGATGCCAAGTCAAAATTAGCAAAACTTTCAACCTCAGCTGCAGATTATGGAACAAAAGCCCACAGCCTTATCGAAGCGATTATCAATGATGAAGATCCCGAGATTCCACCAGAATATAATCCAGTTATCGAAGCTTTTCATATATGGCAAGAAACTAACAATATCGATCTGGTATTGAGTGAGATGTGCGTGTATTCAGTAGATTTACAGGTTGCGGGTACTCTGGATGCCTTGGGTAACAAGGACGGTAAGATTATCCTTATAGACTGGAAAACCTCTAATGGATTTTATGAAGAGATGGCTTTGCAATGCGGTGGATATGTTTGCTGTCTTGAAGAAATGACCGGTCAAACCATAGACGAAGGATGGATTGTTAGATTTGACAAAAGAAGTCCATTATTTGAGGCTAAAACTGTAGACATACCCAAAGCTAAATCTGCTTTTATTAGGGCCAAATCTTTTTGGGACGAAGCTATTGATCAAACTCTGTGGAAATAGTCTTCTATTACTTTAAGTATAAATGCCTTTGCGTTTTAAAATAATCGAGGAATATTGAGGTCCTTTTGTGGCGATAGATTATAGACTCCATGAATAATGGTCCAATCTGTTGCAGTCAACCCATTTTTGTTTATTGAATAAATGCCATCATCAGTTCTAACTATATAACCTTTTTTAACAAGAGCATTAAGTCTATTGTCACAATATATTTCGAAATTACTCCTGTTATTAAGATGGCGTTTGAAAAATGTTGGATATACATCAGCCCACGTGGTATTTGCTGTAATGACATTTTCTTCAGCAGCAGTTTTTTTAAATGGGTTTACAGTTTTTTGTTTAACTGGAGATTCGTTTTTGTCATCAATCCCGAAAGAATTTGCTATTATCGATTTGCGATACTCGAGGCTAATATCAATGTTTTTAGTTAAATGGTAACTTACTGCAAAAATGATTTCATGACGAGTGAAATTGCTTCCAACCCAGTATTCATAATCCTGTTCTGTGTGGTTTTTCCAACACATTAAAATACTGGTGTCCATTACTGCCTTAGGCGGTTTAGGGATCGAGTCTCTTATACTGGTTTCAATTTGGTCTCGATCCAAATGTAAATCATCAACCTTGGAGAGAGATTGGGTTTCTCCAATACCCAATAAATAGTCAACAAATTCTGTATAACTGAGACCTGATGAATCTACTAATCGAGACAGCTTTCTATATGCTGACGGACTGATTTGTAGACTATGGCGTTTTTTATTCATATCATTAAAGAAGTGAAAAATGTATACACTATTAGAATCATAAAAGAATAACAGAATGTATACAAAAAGGAAAGGAAAATTAAAATAAGAGTTATTTAAATCGGCTAGATTTGCAAAAGTATTTGCCTGGTAATAAACTAAAAACAGTTTCTTAAAATCGGTAATTCCAAAAGGGTTAGAAATGGGGAAAACTCAAGGCAATACAAAGGGGATAAAGAAGATAAATTGCGAAGTGTGCGGATATAAACCTGTAAAGGAATCCGTCAATGACGTACTGACATTCACACCTAGGGATTATCACCGTAGTGTCTCAAAAATGAATTTTTGGGATAACACCGACAACCGTTCTTATTTTGAATCACATCCAAATGCAGATACATCAAATATAATCGTTACATGCTGTCTATGTTCTACTCATGTACAGGATTCTAGGTGTTGTGTTGGAAATAGATCCCAAGAATTTACCGGTAAAAGTAATTATTGGTGGGAAATCGAAAGCGAATATTTCGATAAAGATCAATATTTACATGATCACGTTTGCGAACGATACCTTGAACATAAAAAAAGTAGTGATTCCTGGGAACTTCAACCAGATATGGAGATTGTCATAGATAGGTGTAAATACAAATTTCACAAAGTACGCATGGGTTAGGCTAAATGGGGAAGAATTCGAAACGCTTCAATCCTCGTCTTCTCTTAATTGCTGAAAATCAAGTTTAAGGTCGCCCTGTAACGATTCTATTTCTTGGAGGTCGGTTTGGCTAAGATTCCAATCACCTGCTTTTGCGCTATGTAAAACTTGTTCAGATGTTTTAGCTCCGATGATACTGGACGTTATACCTGGTTGTGCGTTTACCCAAGCTATTGCCAATTGGAGTAGATCTCTGCCATTGTCTGAAGCCCAGTTGGATAGTTTATCAATGAATCCGAATATACGCTCAAATTGTTCGCCTTTCATATTACCGTATACTCTTCGTCTTTCGTCATCTTCAGCAAATTGCGATCCTACTTTATATTTTCCAGACAATAATCCTTTAGCAAGTACTGAATGAGCTATTACTCCAATACCATTGTCTAAACAAAATGGTATTGTCGATATTTCTGTTTCTCGGAAAAGTATATTATACCTAGGCTGAGAACTATGTATTGGACCGTAACTCAATGCCTCATTGGTTTGCTGGTCATTGTAGTTAGATATACCGATATATTTGATTTTCCCTTGGTTTTTTAAATCAATAAGATTGCCCATCGTTTCTTCAATAGGCCATTTGGCTTGAGGGCTATGTAATTGGTATAAATCTATATAATCAGTTCCAAGTAATTTCAAACTTGTTTCCAAAGCGGTTACCATGTGTTGCTTGGAATGGTCTGCCCCCGAAAGTTTCGTGGCTAAAAACACTTTGTCTCTTTGTCCAGAAATACCGTCACCAACCAATTTCTCACCGTTGTTATATCCTTCAGCGGTATCTATAAAAGTAATCCCTGCATCGATGGAAGTTTTAATCGTTTTGATTCCATTGTCATAATCTATCTTGCCGAAACCGCCGCCTAAAGGCCATGTGCCTAAACATATTACAGGTACATTTGCTCCATTTGTTCCAAGTTGTCTTGTTTGCATTACTATGTCCTATGAATTTATTTTATTATCTCTCGCCTGTAAGGGCATTTTGGGGGTTATCAACCATTATTTGGTGGATTTGTTCGTCAGAAATACCAAGATCTTGTTTCATCATTCCCAGCCATGTTTTCGAGATATATTCATATCCGCCTCCACCGTAAGCTACATACATCGGTTTTACACAAACATCATGCGATAGTATTAGGTGGTTTATATTACCAGATTCGATGATTTGTCCAATCAAATGCATCTCTCTTTTAGCCTCAAACGAGTTTTTAGTGCCTATCCCTTCAAAAGAAACAAAAGCACCTCTTTTGATGATTTCCATGTGGTAAGCATGGTCTGGATTAATATTTGCATGGCTGATTATAACAGTTCTTAGGTCAACTCCCTCTTCTTCCAGGATATCAAGTTGATCTAGTGCCACTTTCCCTGCACCCTGGTGTGTAGAAATAGCGAGTCCTGTTTTCTTTTGCGCTCTTGCAGCTGCTCTTAATACCCTCTCTTCTATAGGGGATATATAATTGAAATGGGCACCGATTTCTCCTATTATCCCAGATTTGATTTGGGTTCCTTCAATTCCTACATTCACTTCGTGAACTATTTGTTCACATATCTCGCTTGTTTTCATTCTCCAAAGACTTTTATCGTAATATGGTTCTCTATACCAGCCGCTGCCAAGAACAATATTTATACCTGTTTTTCGTGATAGTTCTTGGATAGCATTGGGATGTCGCTCATTTAGAATGTTTATTCCTCTCAACCCACCGTTGGTTTGGTCGACTATAGTAGTGCCACCAGCCTGCTTATATAGCATCAATTCGTTATATGCTAATTCTTTATCGGCTAGGAGACGGTCATGTAGCCAAACATCTACCCTTGCATCTAAAAAGATATGCTCATGCATCAAGGTAAAACCTAAATTATTTGAATCTATGGGACCTAGGACTGTAGTTATTTCAGGCATGATTTAACAATCGGTATAAATATCATGTTGGGTCATCGATAGCGGTATTATACATTATATTGTTTAAGGCCGCCTGCTCAATCACTTTATCTGTGGAGATTACAACAGGGCCATCTTTTTTCAACACTATTTCTATTTCACTACTTGATTTAACTGATATAGTTCTTTCTCCATCAAGGGCAAGAATACATGATGACTGGGGGATTGTTGTTCTAGAATTCATTTGGATATAGTTCCAGTTTTTAATAGGTACTGATTTTATTAATCCCGGGGCCAGTGGAACTTTTAGGTTATGTGAATTTGTGGAACTGGTTTTAATATGTATTCCCTGGTCTTCATTTAATTCATCTCCCGATAACATATACGCAATGGATGAAAGTCCAGTAGCAGTGGGTTTAGCTTTGATAACGAAAATCTCAGATAATTCGGAAGTCGTCCAAATTGCTTTTGCACCTATAGAATCAGTGAAACTTACGGCAATATCCACGAGAGCGATGTCTTTTAATGATTTATCGATCCATATCTCTAACAAATTTGATTTGTAGGTGGTTTTGTTTAAATCGACGAGGTTTTTGGAAATTAGCCCGGATGCAATTCCGGCAATTGTACCTTCAATGTTTTCGGGGAATACGTTGTTTGTCCCAGTCGATATCGGCAATAAAGGTATTGTAGTACAGCCTTTGGCTACAGCTCTATTTGTACCGTCTCCACCAAGAGTAACTATGCAATCTACTTTCAATTCCTTCAATAACTTTGCTGCATTTGTGGAATCCATTTCGTTGTCTATGAGTCTCATGTTCAGGGTGTCGATTTTCAAGTTTTTCGATTTGTATGCTTTGCAATTACTTGATATTCCATCATAGTCAGGCATCATTAATACCTGTTCGACTCCTATTGAATCAAAGCCTGTAAACAATCGCCTAAGGGTATTGACCTTTTCATTGTTCGAAACATAGCGTCCATGACCAACTAGTCGTCTTATATCTTTTCCTGCCATTGGGTTTGCGATTATGCCAATTGTTGTCAAAGCAAGTCCTTTATTTGCGATTGGATTAAAGAAGAGATTTGCCGGCGAGGGCTTCCTGTAACAATCGAGGTTGTATGTGACTTCCCGTGATTATTGCCGCAACGTTTTTACCGTCCAGTCCATTAATCTCTGTAATTCCTGCAAGGCAGATTGCGGCAGAAGTTTCAACAGCCATTTGTTCTTGTTCAATAAATGTTTTTACTGCTGGGAGTAATTTAGATTCTTTTATTAGAAAAACATCATCTATAAGAGGTTTAATTTCTTCGGTTATTTGTTTTATGGGGATTCTCACCGATAATCCATCGGCAGTAGTTTTAGGCGAAGCCGATTCGTCCCAATCTATTCCTGTGAGTGCTTGATACATAGCAGGGGAACCGCTTGGAACTAAACCAAGTACTTTTGTGGATGGAAGAGTCTTTTTTATTTCTTGAGCTATTCCTTTTATAAGTGAGCCATTGCCAACTGGAACGATAATATAGTCCCAGTCTTGAGAAACGGAAATTATCTCTCTTGCAATTGTAGATGAACCACATACCATTTCATTGAGAACCCCATCTTCCCAGAACAACATTTTGTTGGACTCAGCGTATTTTCTTGCCATATTTTTCGCTGTGTCAAAATCGCTTCCCTTTTGAATTACCGTTGCCCCTGATAAACGTATTTTTTCTACTTTCGATTCCGTAGCATTTTCAGGTACGAACACTGTTGTTTTGATACCGTGGAATTGTCCTGCGGTGGATATAGCGAGCCCGTAATTACCTGCAGATGCGACGCATACACCTGTGTCAGGTATTGAATCACCAAGAGAATCCATGGCTATTAGTGCTCCCCTTATCTTGAAAGAACCTATAGGAGTGCAGTCTTCTCGCTTCAACCAAAGGTTTAAATTTAGTTTGTGGCTTAAACTTGTTGCTTTATAAAATGGAGTAGGTGTCCAATTCTGTTTCGATATTATGTCATTTATTTGATTTGAATTTTGCATTAAACTAGCTTATACCAGTATTGATATATGTGCCAAGAGAGGGGAATAGATGAATAAACATGTGATTAGTGTAGATATGGGTGGTACAAACATTCGCATAGGTGTTGTTAATCAATACGGTGAAGTAAAAAATAAAAAGTTAATATTCACCCATGCTGATTTAGGTAAAGAAAACGTAGTTGAAAGATTAATTGAATTAATACGGAGCACATATAAAAATGGTGTTCAAGAATCTGAAATAGTTGGATTAAGTTTAGCTGTTCCTGGTCCTTACGATATAAATTCAGGAATTTTTTATAACCCCCCAAATTTGCCAGGCTGGGATGAATTTCATTTTCGAGACACTCTTGAAAAACATATAAATATGCCGATATCCATTATTAACGATGGCAATGCAGCAGCTTTAGGGGAATATAAATATGGGTCAGGTAAAAAAATCAGGAATTTAGTTTATCTGACTTTAGGCACTGGTGTTGGTTCTGGAACAATAATAAACGGAGAGTTATTACTTGGTTCCAGGGGATTTGCCCCCGAATTTGGCCATATGACCATAGATAAAAATGGACCTGTTTGCAATTGTGGAAATGTTGGTTGTTTAGAAGCTTTGGCATCCGGTACAGCTATATCCAAAATAACAAGAGAAAAAATAGAAAATGACAGCCACTCTATTTTGAATGAAATGTGTGCTGGGCAAATAAATCAAATAGATGCAAAAATGATAGCTCAGGCTGCGGAAAATGGAGATAGTCTTGCTTCATTAATTATGAAAGAAGCAGGAAGTAATTTGGGAATTGGTTTAGTGAATATCATACATTCGTTTGATCCCGAAATTATAGTTTTAGGAGGAGGTTTGAGTGATTCTTTAGGCACCATGATGCCTAGCATTAAATCGGAAATTTCACAAAGAGTCATGGATAATCAAAAAGATAAGGTTAAAATAGTTGTATCTCAAATAGAGGAAAATGTTGCTTTGTTAGGAGCAGCAAGTATTTTTTTAGTCCATAAAAAATGAAAAATAAAACTAAAAATATACACCCTAAAGAAATTGTGGATTTACTTGAGGTCCAATATGGAAAGGCTATATGGAAGCGAAGACATGAACCTTTAGATGAGCTCATATTGACGATATTGTCTCAACATACATCCGACATAAATTCCGAAAGGGCGTTTAAAATGCTTA
>CAZYCG010000063.1:0-8063 GCA_964645865.1 uncultured Dehalococcoidia bacterium
TGTTAATAATCCTAAATTGATGGAACAGGCATTGTTATACAGTTCAATGTTTGATCTGCCTATTATAAATCATTGTGAAGTGTTGGAACTTACAAATGATGCGAGCGTTAATGAAGGTTTTGTATCCGACATTTTGGGTGTGAAAGGTATTTCATCTGCCTCTGAGGAAATAATGGTTGCAAGAGATATATTGTTGGCAAAGGATACTGGAGGTAAGTTGCATATTGCGCATGCATCTACATCTGGGACTGTTCAATTAGTTGGATTGGCCAAAGAACAAGGAGTTGATGTTACTTGTGAAGTCACCCCTCACCATTTGACCATATCGGACGAAATAATGTTGGGAAATATAACTGATATTAACTCCATAGATGGCAAATCTTCTTCTGTAGAATTAGGAGCTGATGCATATATGACAAATGCTAAAGTCTCTCCTCCTTTAAGGTCAGTTACAGACATAGAAGCGCTGATTTCTGGTATAAAGAGCGGGATTGTTGATTTCATTGCTACGGATCATGCTCCACATAGTAACTTGGACAAATTTTGTACTTTAGATGATGCGGCAAATGGAATAAGTGGATTAGAAACATCACTAGGGTTGTCTATGATGCTTTTTCATAAATATGATGTTCCTTTAAGCTTGTTAGTGGATAAATTATCTTTATCTCCTTCTAAAGTACTTAAATTGAATTCTGGTACTTTGAAGGTAGGAGCGTCAGCTGACGTGACCATTTTTGACCCAAATAAAGAATGGGTTGTTAAAACCAACGAATTTATATCCAAAGGTAAAAACAGTCCTATTGAAGGATTTACTTTAAAGGGACAAGTTTTAGCAACTCTGGTAGAGGGTGAAATAGTTTATTCACAGATCGAAAATAATGTTGTTGATTTAGCAAAAGAATCCATTTGAGGCAAAAATTAAGGTATAAAAGAGAAAATATATGAACAGAACAAAAGCTAAATCCTTGGTGTTAGAAGATGGCTCAACATATGGCGGGTTCCAATTTGGAGGAAGTGAATTTGCTTATGGAGAGGTTGTTTTCAATACATCGATGACTGGTTATCAAGAAATTTTGACAGATCCATCTTATGCAGGACAAATAGTTGTCTCTACTTATCCCATTATTGGGAATTATGGAGTCAACGACAAAGATTTTGAATCAGATAAAATACAGGTTTCTGGTTTTGTTGTTAGAGAATACTGTGATTTCCCGAGCCATAATGATAGTAACAATGATATAGATGGATTTCTACGTTCACAAAATATTGGTGGTTTGGCTGGTATTGATACTCGAGCTTTAACCAAGAAAATTCGAACCTCTGGAGTTATGATGGGAGCCATTGTTGATACTGGTGAAGTTGAACAAATAAAGAAACGCTTCAATAAATTGCCAAAGTATGATGATGTTGATTATGTTTCGAAAGTAACGACTGATAGCCAATATGATTTTATAAGCAAACCTCCAAGTGAAATTATCAAAGATTGTACGATTGTCGTAGATGATTATGGTGTAAAACGCAACATTTTGAGGATATTGGAATCAAGAGGTTGTCGTGTGGTGGTAGTGCCGGCAATGTCTAGTGCGGAAGAGGTATTAAATTTAAAACCAGATGGAATTGTTATATCTCCGGGGCCAGGAGATCCAGAATTATTAAAACATCTAGTTGTCAAGACAAAAAAGTTAATGGGTAAATTACCGATATTAGGGATATGTTTAGGCAATCAAGTTTTGGGATGTGCTATGGGTGGTAAAACATTCAAATTGCCATTTGGTCATCGAGGAGGTAATCATCCTGTAAAGGATTTAGTGTCAGGGAAAGTATCAATTACTGCGCAAAATCATGGATATGCTTTAGATGCCGATTCCTTGCCCAGTAATGTAGAAGTGACTCATATAAATTTAAACGACGGCACTGTAGAAGGTATAAGGCATAACGAATTACCTATAATGGGTATTCAATTTCACTCTGAAGCATCTCCCGGTCCGTTAGATAATGAATATCTTTTCGACAGGTTTTTAGATTTAATAAAAAATGTACAAGTATTATAAATCAGGCTGGTATTAGTATGGGATTGGACAAATCAATATATTCAAAAGTTTTGGTAATAGGCTCAGGTCCTATTGTGATAGGGCAAGCTGCTGAATTTGACTACGCTGGCACTCAGGCGTGTAAATCTTTAAGAGAAGAGGGAATTGAAACAATTTTGGTTAATTCTAATCCAGCGACCATAATGACCGATGAAGATATCGCTGACAAGATATATATTGAACCGCTTACAGTTGAAGTAATCTCTCGAATTATCTCAATAGAAAAGCCTGATGGGATTTTACCAACTCTTGGTGGCCAAACAGCTTTGAATTTGGCTGTAGACCTCGATGAATCTGGGGTTCTTGAAACCTATGATGTAGATTTGATGGGAACTTCAGTAGAAACGATTAAAATGGCCGAAGACCGTGAATTGTTCAGGGAAATGCTTGTTGAAATCGCTGAGCCGGTTCCTTTGAGTAAGACTGTAAGCAACATAGAAGAGGCGTTGGTATTAAAGGAAGAAATTGGTATGCCGTTGGTTGTAAGACCTGCATATACCCTGGGTGGAACCGGAGGAGGTATTGTTTACACTGAGGATCAATTTCAAGATATTGTAAGTAATGGTCTTTCGGCTAGTCCAATAGGTCAAGTGTTGATTGAAAAATCATTGATTGGCTGGAAAGAAATAGAATATGAAGTAATTCGAGATGGATCTGATAATTGTATAACGATTTGCAATATGGAAAATATAGATCCCATGGGAGTTCATACTGGCGATAGTATAGTTGTAGCTCCAAGCCAAACTTTAACAGATAAAGAATATCAAATGTTGAGGTCTGCTAGCATAAAAATTATAAGGTCCCTCAAAGTTGAAGGGGGTTGTAATGTCCAACTTGCTTTGAAGCCGTCCAATTTAGTTGCAAAAGCTCTTAATAATGTAAGTGAAGATGATCCAGAGTATTATGTGATAGAAGTAAACCCAAGAGTAAGTAGGAGTTCGGCGTTAGCGAGTAAAGCGACTGGCTATCCTATAGCAAGAGTTGCTGCAAAAATCGCTTGTGGGAAAAGGCTGGACGAAATTGACAATCAAGTTACTGGTAGTACTTTAGCTTCATTCGAACCATCCTTAGATTACTGTGTGGTAAAAATACCAAGATGGCCATTTGATAAATTTGCTGAAGGAGATAGAAGTCTTGGAACGCAGATGAAAGCAACGGGCGAAGTTATGGGGATTGAACGGTCATTTGAAGCTGCTTTTATGAAGGCTATCAGATCTTTGGAAATTACGGGGAGGTCTATGTTATGGGAGCCGCCCGATTCTAATGCCAATGACTTTAATAAATTTAGTAGTCAAGTGGGATCACTAATTTCTTTGGGTCCAACTGATGAAAGGATGTGGGCTGTGATGAAGGCCTTGAGGTTACAAACAAAACCAGATGAATTGTCTAAACAGACAGGGATTGATCCTTGGTTCACAAGGTCATTCGCGCGAATAGTCTCCATAGAAAAAGAGATTATTAAAGGAAACTTAGATGATGGATTGGTGAGACGTGCTAAAAGATTTGGGTTATCTGATGCGATTATAGGAAAACTTTCAAACTTGAAATCAGAAGAAATAAGAAATTTGAGAATCAGTTTAGGGATAAAGCCGGTTTATAAAATGGTAGATACTTGTGCGGGTGAATTTGAGGCTACCACCTCTTATTTTTATAGTACTTATGAGCAAGAAAATGAAGCGATACCATTGGGTGGAGAGAAAGCAATTGTTATTGGTAGTGGACCAATAAGGATTGGACAAGGTATAGAATTTGATTATTGTTCTGTTCATGCGGCTTGGGCTTTGCAGGAAGATAAATTTAAAAGCATAATGATTAATTCGAATCCTGAAACTGTTTCGACGGATTTTGACACAAGTGATAGGTTGTATTTTGAACCTCTTGATGATGAAAGTGTTAGAGATATTATAGATAACGAATCGAATGGGAATGATTCACTTACCCCAGTTGTTGTACAGTTTGGTGGTCAAACTGCAATAAATCTTTCTCAATCTCTAGACGAAGTTAATGTGCCAATACTTGGGTCTAGTGCCGAGTCTATTGATATTGCATCAGACAGACATTTATTTGAAGATTTTTTATCTGATATTGGCATACCTAACCCTCCGGGTTCAGCAGTATCTAATGTTCGTGATGCTATAAATGTTGCTAATGAAGTTGGTTATCCAGTTTTAGTTAGACCGAGTTACGTTTTGGGTGGTAGAGGAATGGAAATTGTACAAAATGATGTTGAATTGACTAAATTTCTGAATAGTGCACTGGAAACAGCTTCTGGAAGAGATATATTGATTGATAAATATTTTGAGGGAAGAGAAGTTGAAGTTGATGCTGTATGTGATGGAGAAACAGTTGTTATCCCTGGAATAATGGAACATGTAGAACGAGCAGGTGTTCATAGTGGAGATTCTTTAGCTATCTATCCGACTCAGACTTTGTCTGATTCAGAAATTAAAACTATTGTAGATTACACAGAAAAAATTGCTTTAGCATTAAATACAAATGGATTAATCAATATTCAATTCGTTGTTTTAGGAGGGCATCCTTACCGTTCTTTTAAGGACAAAGGAGCGGATTATGATATTGAAAATTTGGATACTAAAGTTTATGTTCTTGAGGTAAATCCGAGATCAAGTAGAACAGTTCCATTTATTTCGAAAGTCACAGGAGTTCCTTTAGTTAAATTGGCAATTAAATCTATGCTAGGACAAAAGTTGAAAAACAATGGTTTTACGAGTGGATTGGTGGAAAGTCAAAAATTGGTTGCTGTTAAAGCTCCTGTTTTCTCAATGTCTAAATTGTCTGGTGTGGACACATATTTGGGTCCTGAAATGAAGTCTACAGGAGAAGTTATGGGGATCGATTTTGAATTTGGATCTGCCGTTTCGAAGGCTTTAATATCTTCAGGATTGAATCTGAGTAGAGGTTCTGGGGTTCTTTTAAGCGTAGCAGATAAAGATAAGCCTGATTTGAAATATTTGTTGGAGGATTTATCGAAAACTGACTGCAAATTATTTGCTACTGAGGGTACGGCCAAGGCGATAGCCGAATTTGGACTTAGAGTAAATCAGATACCAAAGAAGATAGATGAAGGACACCCAAATGTTTTAGATATTATTGAAAATGGTTCTGTAGGAGCAGTAATAAATACAATTACAGGAGATAGAGAAACGCTTCAGGATGGATTTTTGATAAGAAGAGCGGCAGTTGAGAAACGTATTCCATGTTTTACATCAGTTGATACTGCAAGAGCTGCATTAGCTATTTTAAGTCAAGATTCTGACGCCTATAATGTGTCTTCTATCACGGATTATCGCACTGGATAAAATCGGGTGGTATTACAAGTGAAATTTAAGAAAAGATTTTATTCTCCCTAATAATTTTCATTGCATCTTGTATGTTTGGCATTGAAGCAGTGTCACCTCTTGCGGTGCATGTTAAAGCACCGCAAGCATTTGCAACTTTTAAAGATAATTCTAATTCTTTGTGGTTAGTTAAAGTATTTATTTCCAAGATATTTTTGTTATTTATATGCTTGAATAAAGCACCAACAAATCCGGCCATAAAAGCATCACCTGCTCCGATTGGATCTACAACATTTACCTTATATCCTGAATGTTCAATAATATGATTACCGTCATATAGAATAGCACCGTTGCTACCTCGTGTTAAAAGGACGATACTTTTTGTAACACTATGGAAATACTTTACATATTCGATATCTGTAAATCCTAGTTGCCACACTTTTTCTGCTTCATCCAAACCCATTTTTAGTATAAATGGGTACTTTATCATAAGATCATATGTTTGTTTTGCAACTGAAGGTGACCACAGCGGTTCTCTATAATTTATGTCCAAAATAACGGGTATATTGGAATTTTTGCTATACTCCAATGTTTCGAAAACTGTCCTGTAACATTGGTCACTTAGAGCAGGAGTAATACCTGTAAGATGAATTGCATCGGCAGTGATGATTTGTGGTTTGATATCACTAAAATCAATTTTGCTGGCAGCACTATTTTTCCTTACATATTTTTTCACATGAGTATCTTCATCAATGTGATTCAAGTAACTGATTCCAGTAAAATCGTTTGCATCAATTTCAACTGAAATTTTAGTTTTGCATTTTAAATTTTCTAATATGAATTTACCGGCATCATCATTTCCTAGCCTGCTTATCCAAACTGTTTCTAGATCTCCATTGATTTTACTTAAATTAATAGCGAAGTTAGATTCGGCTCCGGCAGCATCAAGGATATATGTCCCATCCTCTATAAATGGACCATCATAAGTGGCATTATACTGTACCATAGTCTCACCGAATGTTATCAATTTAGGCATCAACAGAATCCAAATTAATATGTGATAGTCCATTTAGTTGTGGTTGCATTCACAAACCTCTATATATTGACAGTATTTGAAAATCGATTCAGGACATTTAGTCATAGTAGTATGATCGGTAGCATTTGTGACGCCATTAATTCTTTTGTCCAACTCTTGTAAAATCTCATTTCCGTTTTGGAAAATCACATCGTATACCATAAATTTGTTTTTATATATGTTTTGATAATAAAGAATTAATCTTGACTTTCTAGATTTAGTTAAAGCACAAATAAACGCTAGTTTATCAAAATAATGTGGGAATATATCAGGAAGATCTTTCCTTCCTACCATAATATCTGTTTCAACAGTTTCAATTACAAAAGGTATGTTAGAAAGAGTTGAAATTCTGTCTTGCAACGCTCCCCTAGATACTTCAACGGAATTAAAATTTTCTTTTGATCCAAATTTAATTGCATTTAGAAGAGCCTCAGTAAAACCTGTGTTTTCAATTATTGCCATCTGAGTCTGTATACTTGGTGCGGTATGATTTACATTGTTATTTTTAGACAAAACGTAATTGCGCGGGAAGATTAGGTTATCCAAGTTCAAATTTCTATCCTCAGGGACATCTCTTTTTTTTAATAACTCAGTTGTAAAGTGTGCTTCTGCATCTTCATTAGGAGAAATGGTTATTTCATCATTATTGACAATTGGTTCACCTACAGAAGCTGTAGTGCAGTTGCAGTGTTTGGAATAGTCACATCTTTTTTTATACCATTCGCATTTAGGTAAATCTTCTGGGTTTTTATTATCTAACGCATATTGAAACATCCCTTTTCTTTCGAGCATGCTTGTTTTAATTTTTTCTATATTCAAATAAGTTATATCAAACACTTTCAATATTGCTGGTTTCTTACCATTTCCTCTTTTGTAAATGATAAGCTGTCCTTTGTCACAATCCGCCATGGCACAATACATTCCTAATTGTTCAATATAGGATAATTTTTCTTTGTAGATGTTGTTTGGTATAGAGCTAGTTGTTTTTAGTTCGATTGGTATATCTTCAAATATGTCTACTTTCCCAATAATCCCCTTATATTCAAGTAATTGTTCAACATATTCCTCGGTACTTACGATGTCACTGAATATTTCATGGAATCCAGTACCTGAAAGGATATAGTGTAGTTTATCTATAGGTGTTTTTATTTCAGGATGTAGCCACCTATAATATGATTGCATTGGATTTGTTAAGTCGGTGACGGAAATATGTAATCGTGATCTACTGGTTGAAATTGATTGTACTATTTTGTTTTTGATAGTACGGTTTGCATCTATGCTACGTAAAACGGTTTTGGAAAACATCTGGTTTTATTCTTACTCCGATTTAAGACGTATTTGAGGGACAAAATTTGTAATTCAATGGTCTGGGTGACTGGACTTGAACCAGTTACATACTCGCCCTGAACGATGCGTGCTCCCAACTGCGCGACACCCCGGTTAATGTCCCAATTTAATAATTAATAATAATTTGCTAGGTTATTTTTTCGATTATAACCCTTTTAAATGTTTCGGCGTAAATCATGCCTTTACCTTCTGCACGTTCCCTACGACCCGAGTACATCATTTCTTTTGTTTCTTCATCACTACGGCTCATTT
>CAZYCG010000064.1:0-7939 GCA_964645865.1 uncultured Dehalococcoidia bacterium
AGAAAAATATATGGAAGATAGAAGATTAGATTTAAATAAGTATGGGTACAATATTAGAAAAATCAATCAAGCTTATTTTGCTTTTTATGGATCATACGCAGATTCTCCTCAATCTATTAGTCCTATTTATCAACAATTACAAGATCTTAGAGAAAAGAGATTGAATATAGGTGAATTGGTTAATGAAATAAAAAACATTTCAACTTATGAAGATTTCAGTTTATTATTAAATCATTGAAGATAAAGATCATATTTAGTTAATTTTTAACTATAAAATTTAGTATATTATAGTTACTATAGATATTGAATAATATAAAAATCTTATTAAATTTCGTCATGTATCGACCACCTAAACAAAATAACGAAGAACAAGTTAATATAGATGAAGTTATAGATAAACTTAAAGGATCTATGCCTAAAATTCCTGGATTGGGTAAAGGTTCTCCAGTATTTTTTATTGTTATATTAGTTATTTTAGGAATTTTTTGGGCTGCTACAGGTTTTTTTACAGTTGGACCCGATGAGCAAGCAGCAAAACGTGTATTTGGTAAATATATTGGAACAGTTAATGAAGGTTTTCATTGGCATTATCCTTCCCCTGTTGGCAAAAGAGATGTAGTTTCTGTAACTACTACCAGAAGGCTAGAGTTAGGTTTTAGATCAGGTCCAGATGGATTTACAATTGCCCAGTCTATTCCAGTAGAATCACTCATGATAACTGGAGACGAAAATATAGTGGATGTGCAGGCAGTGGTTCAGTATCGTATTTCAAGTTTAAAGGATTATTTGTTTTCTGTTGATGACCCAGGTGATATAGAGAGAGGTATAACACCAGGTTCTCCAGATGGAAAAACTTTGAGAGATATTACAGAAACAGCTTTAAGGCAAGTTGTTGGTTCTAGAAATATCGATGATGTATTGACGACAGAAAAAGAACAAGTACAGGCAGAAGTTTTAATTAAAATGCAACAATTGACACTTGAATATCTTACTGGTTTGCAGGTACAGCAGTTATTACTACAAAATGTTAATCCTCCTCAAGAGGTTCAATCGGCGTTTGAAGATGTAGTTAAAGCTAGAGAAGATAGAGATAGAATTATTAATCAAGCTCAAGCTTATCAAGCAGATCGTATACCAAGAGCAATAGGTGAAGCTGCAAAAATTACAGAGGCTGCACAGGGTTTTAGGGATGGTAGGATAGCTAAAGCTAAAGGTGAGGCGGATGGTTTTAAAGCTATTTTAGAAGGATATGAATCTTCTCCAGAAGTGACTAGGAATAGATTATATTTAGAAGCAATGGAAGAAATTTTACCTGGAGTTAAGAAATTTATTTTAGATGATTCTGGTGTTCTGCCATTTTTACCTTTAGATAATAACAACGAGATTGGAGGAAATTAAATGGGTAAACTTTTATTTCCAATAATTATCGTGGTCGCTGCTATTTTTGTATTGGTTTCACAAGTATTTTTCACAGTTGACGAAACAGAAACAGCTATTGTAATTAGATTAGGAGCATATCAAAGAAGTCATACATCTCCTGGTTTACAAATGAAGACTCCATTCATTGAATCTGTTACAAAATTTAATAAAAAATTATTAAGAGTTGATGTGCAGGTTGCTTCTTTGCTTACTTCTGACAAACGGAATCTATTAATCGATTCATATGCAAGATATAGAATAACAGATCCGTTAAAATTTTATCGAACATTAAGAGATCAACTACAAGCAGATGCAAGAGTAGGTGATATAGTTAATGCCCAATTAAGAGGTGAAGTTGCTTTGGATTTACAAGAAGAAGTTATTTCTGAAAAACGAGAAGATATTATGTTGCAAGTAACTTTAGGAAGTAACAGGTCAGAGATAAGTAGAGCAGAAGCTATCAATGAATTTGATGGAATTACTTCTGATATGGTCACTATTGTTATTACAGAAAAAAATGAAGAAGGTAGATCCGTTAGAGGAAGAATGGCTACAGAAGAAGAAATAAGAGAATTAGAAAATTCGCCTAGTCCTGAAATTTTAGCAGATACAGAGATAGATTATTATATTCCATTAAAAGAGAAATATGGAATTGAAATAGTTGATGTTAGGATTAAGCGTGCAGATTTCCCTTCTGATATTTCTCAAAGTGTTTTTGCACGTATGGAAGCAGAAAGAGAAAAAATAGCAAAAGGGTTACGTGCTGAAGGTGCTCAAAGAGATGCAGAAATACGAGCAGATGTAGATAAGCAAGTACAAATTATACTACAGACAGCAAATGGTGAAGCTGAGGAGACTAGAGGAAATGCTGAAAAACAAGCAATTAATATTTTAGCAGAAGCTCTTAATACGAATCCTGAATTCTATAATTTCAGGCGATCTTTAGAAGCATACAGAGTAATAGTGGATTCAGAAACATCATTAATTCTTGATCCAAATAGTTCATTATTTCAATATCTTGAAAAACCAGATTTACCTGTAGATTAATAAAAAAAACTTCAAAGAATTTTCAATAATCTTTATTTTTATTATAGTTTCTGATAAATATGTTAGTTAACGTTAACTAACATATTTAATTTTATGACTAAAAAAAGATTAAAACATATAGATAGACAAAAACAAATTATTGAAATAGCAAAGGAATTAGTTTCGGAGGGTGGTGTTCATAATTTAACTATTCGTAAGCTTACAAAAATGGCTGGAATAACTGAAGCTGCACTTTATAGACATTTTAATTCTAGGGATGATGTAGTTATAAATTTAATTAAAGAAGTTAATGAAAAGTTAATTGAAACAATCAAATCTTCAATAAATTCTGATGGAAATTCTATTGATAATTTAGAAAAAATATTAAATCTTCACTATTCTTCAATTGAATTGAGAAAAGGGTTATCGTTTATAGTTATTTTGCAAGCATCTGAATTTGAGAGTCATGAAATAAGACAATCAGGAAATAATCTAGTTAAGACATATCTCAAGCTCATAGAAGATCTAATTTATTTTGGCATACAAAAAGGCGAAATTGACAGAACTGTCGAACCAGAATCTGCTTCAATGATGTTTTTCGGAATAGTTCAGGTTAGTGTAACAAGATGGATATTTGATCCTGAGCATCATCCTTTAAATGAAAAATCAAAATCTTTATGGAATCTTTTTAGAACATCATTAGAATTTATGGATGAAGATTTAGAACTTCATAGAGTGCCTTTTCAATCTAATAAAGATAAATAATATGACGATAATTAGTATTGATGGACATATTGGTGCAGGGGGTTATGAACTAGGTAAAAATTTATCAAAAATGTTTGATTTGAATTATATTGATCGTATGGTTCTACCTGCAAATAAACCTGAACTAGATAATGAATATAATAAAAATTTCAAACAAAATATTATTAATATTTTTGAAAGATTCTTAAATGAAATTACATTAGGAAATATTTCTGCAGATCCTAATTATTATACCGCCGATGAATTAATGGCTTTTTTAACTTGGGATGAGAATGGTCCAAAAGATTTACGATATTCCAATAAAAGTGATGATATTTTACAAAAACGTAATACTGTAATTGTACATAGAGCTGCTTTAATTACCCTAAATTCACATGTTGATATAAAGGTTGGTATTTTTGCTAATTGGATGGATAGGTTGAATAGAATAAGAAAAATTGAAGGTATGAAAAACATAAAACAAGCAAGTGAATCTATTAGAAGACAAGAAAAGTTACAATATGAATATTTTATGGATTCATTAGGGGTAGATCCAACGGATCAGTCAATTTATGATATTACATTCAATTCAAGTCTAGAATCTTTAGAGATGATTTTAATTAAAATTCGAAGGTATATAAAAAGTAACCTAGAAAGTAATTTTTCCAGATTGTAATTTTTTTTCAACCTCATCCAATTCCTTATGAGATTCTATACTTGTCCAGAACGATTTTGATATATATCCAGAAATTTTATTTTTTTTAACTAAATCTGGAAAAGTAAAAATCTCATGGTCTCCTATTTTTGGTAAATAATTGTGAATAGATTTTTCAAAATAATAAATTCCACTATTTATATAAAAAGGAATTTTAGTTTTTTCATTAAATGAATGAACAGTACCATTTTTTTTAATTTCAACTAAACCATATTGATTAGGATAAGGTACAGTCATTACAGTTGCTAACGAAGCATTAGTATTATGTGTATTCAATATTGGTTTTAATGATTGTGTAGTTAAGACATCTCCATTAGTTACCAGAAATTGATTTATTTCTTTTGGTATTTTATTAATTGCATTTTTTATTGCTCCTCCTCGACCAAGGGGCTTATCTTCAAAAGAATAATGAGCATTTATTCCAAATTTTCTGCCATCTCCAAAATAATCTGAAATTAATTTACCTTTATATCCACATAAAAATAACACATCAGTTATTCCTTGAGATTTCATCCAATTAATTTGATGTTCAATAATTGGTTTCCCATTAATTTTTACAAGTGGTTTAGGGTTTTTTTCCGTTAGAGGCATAAGGCGTTTACCTTTACCACCTACTATAGTGAGTGCAAAAAATCTATCTTTCATAATTTTAATTGGTTAAATAATAATCAAACTTAATAATTCTATGAAATACAAGCTCTAATATTTTTAAAGAATTGTGAATGGATTTCTTCCTTAAGTTTTTCAGGTTGAATTGTTGTGGTAAGAAAAGCTACTGAAATTTCATTATCGATATCTTTCCATGCAGTTGCAATACCCATACCACCGTGTCCAATAGTTTTATTGTTTCTTGGAGCTCCATATTTATTATTTATTCCTGTAGGTAACATAATTCCTAGTCCCATACGATGATATTTACCAAAAATATCAATTCCTTCAGCATGAGATAAACAAAGACTAGAAACAAATTTTTTTGGAAGCCATTCTTCAGTGTTATTGTTTAATGATAGTGAAGAGAAAAATTTACAGATATCTTTAGAGGTACTTACTGCAGAAGCAGCAGGAAGTATTATTTTATATTTTTGGATATCTGAAATTTGTTCAATTAATAAAAGGTCTTCAAAATTTTCACCAGCCTGTAAAGGTAAAATATTTTTAATTTTTTTATCTGGAATGACAAACATAGTATCACGTAAATTTAAGGGTTTAGCAACTTCTTCATCAAAAACTTCTTCAAAACTTTTCCCAGATATTCTATTAATTATTTCTCCAATTATCCATCCATAAGTATGTGAATGATATTGTATTCTTTCTCCTGGTTTATATTCTGGTTCTAGATCTTCAATCCATTCTGAAATTCTTCCCCAATCTGCATAATCTTTTTCATTTAAAGTATTATGATAAGGTATTCCGGCTGTATGAGAAAGTATTTGTTTGATAGTGGTTTTGTCTTTACCTTTTCTTCCAAATTCGGGCCAAAATTTAATTATAGGATCACTCCATTTTAGATAGCCTTTAATATAATACCTCCATAATATTGAGGCAGTTAAAGGTTTGCTAATGGACATAATTGGAAATAATGGATTAACAACTTCTTCAGAGATATGTTCTATATTAATTTGTGGTGTATTTTTAATTTTTATAGATAAACTAGCGGAATTAAAAAAACCTTGTTCTTTTAGATTGTAAAATTTTTTTTCTATATCTAAAGTTTTTATATTATTCTTGACTAATTGCATTAGAAATTAGAGGTTTTGTTTTTTTTCTCGCCGAATACTAACTCCAACTGATTTAGTATTCCTTACTGCTCCGGGTTTGAATACCGATATTTGAACAGAAAGAATATAATTATCTTCAAAACAAATTTCACAAATTTTTCCAGCGATAGATTCTATTAATTTATATTTAGAATTCCCAATTATTTTTATAATATTTTTTACAATTGTACGATAATTTACTGTTTTTGAAATATCATCAGTTTCTATAGATAAATTTAAATTTGTTTCAATTTTTAAATCTATAATTATCTTTTGTGGTGTTGTTCTCTCCCAATTATTAATTCCGACTATACAAAATAATTCTAAGTTATTAATTAATATTTTATCATTTGGATTATTCATAGCTTTTGTTCTTATTGCAAATGCAATCCACCGTCTACTACTATTTTTTCACCAGTAATAAAATCATTAGTGATAAGACTAATTACAGTACAGTATACTTCTTCTAATGTACCTGGTCTGTTAGACGGACCTAGATTAATTTTTACATTAGTTTCCGAATCTGATGGAGATAATATTGCACCTAGTGCAATTTCATTTACTTGAATACTTGGAGCCATAGAAATGGCTAATGATTTAGTAAGACCAGATAATGCTGATTTACTGACTCCATAAGAAAACCTCTTTTTTCTAGCGGTTCTCCAATCTCCAATATTTATTATTTTCCCGATATTTTTTTTATTGAAATTTTTATACATTAAATGTGCAAGTATAAAAGGAGCTTTAAAATTTATAGCCATCATTTTATCCCATTCCATAATCTCAATATTTTCAACAGTATCTTTATTAAATTTAGATGCATTATTAATTATGATGTCTAAATTTCCATATTTTTTTTTAATAGAATCTACCATCATAAAGATTTCATTGCTACTCTCCAGATTTGCTTTAATTGGATAAGCTGATCCACCATTAGAATTTATAATTTCTGTAGTTTTTAGAGCCTCTTCTTCTGATTCATTATAATGAATAATGACTTTTGACCCTGTTTTGGCTAAAGATATTGCTATGTGTTTACCAATTCTTTTTCCTGATCCAGTTACAAGTGCAACTTTATTTTTTGGATTCAATATATACTAACCCTTATAATCAACCACCTGATACTGCTGGGACAAAATGAACTTCAATATCTGGTTCTAGTTTTTGTCTTAAACCTTGTCTCGTGGCAACGTAACCGACTACAGCAGATAATCCAGGCTTGATTTTTTCTTCTTCAACTAATTTATCTTTAATTCCAGGGAACATTTCATCTAATTTATCAATTAATTCACCTAAGGTATTAGCAGAAACTTCTACTTCAGATTTTCCTTCAGCTAATTTTCGAAGTTGAAATGGTATAAATACTCTTGCCAAAATTTACCTTAGATTTAATATTAATTTTTGATATTTAATCACTTATAGCTTTTAATATTCTGCTGGGTTTAATTGGCTGTTCAAGAATTCTTTTATTTGTAGCATCTTTTACAGCATTAGACGCCGCAGCTATTGGTGGAGCTAATGTTACCTCTCCAACACCTCTGACCCCATAAGGATGATTAGGATTAGGCACTTCAACCATTATTGTTTCTATCATAGGCATATCTAAACAAGTAGGCATACGATAATCAAGAAAAGAATGATTTGCCATAGATCCATCTGGATGTAGATAATATTCTTCATTTAAAGCCCAACCAATACCTTGAACAACTCCACCTTGAATTTGTCCTTCTGCATAAGATGGATGGATTGCCTTTCCGACGTCTTGAATAGCAGTATATCTAACTACATCAGTTTTTCCAGTTTCAGGATCAATTTCAAGATCACAAATATGTACGGCATAACCGTTTCCACCTGCAGCCATATTTACAGAGGCTGTAGATGAAACTGGACCTCCGGTACTTTCTAGTTTACCTGCCAATTCTTTTATCGATATTTTTAATTCTTGATCATTTGAAATAAAAAATCCATCATTAAAATTTATATCTTTTTTATTTAATTCCCATAGAATGGCGACTCGAGATTTAAGTTGTTTAACCATAGATTGAGCAGCTAAATATGCAGCATAACCTGTTGCGAATGTTGTCCTAGACCCGCCAGTCATACCGGTATAACCAATTGAATCTGTATCAGGTATTGTTGGTTTGATATCTTAAGCAGATAATCCTAGAACTACCGCAGCTTGCATGGCAATAGAAGCTCTGGTACAACCTATATCAGCAGAACATTCATTCATCATTACTGTTCCATCATCAGTTAACATAAGATCACAAGTAGATAA
>CAZYCG010000065.1:0-3992 GCA_964645865.1 uncultured Dehalococcoidia bacterium
GAAATAGGAAGACATCTTGGGCCCAGAGTCACAATATTTGATAAGTCAGGACAGGTTCAGGCAAGATTAAGCGAAGAACCTGCAGGAACTGAGGCAGGCAGGTTTTATGCTCCTCATGGTATGGCTATCGATTCAAATAAAAATATTTATGTGGCAGAAGTTTCAGTAAGTGAATATGGCGAAAGGGGCGTTGAGCCTCCGTCCTATCTTAGGTCAATGCAAAAACTTACTAAAGTTGCCGGCTAGAGTTAGCATAATTTTCAAAATAACGCTAAGGTTTAAGGAGATTTTGTAAGTGTAGGAAAAGAAGTGCCTTATGCTATAATCTCTTTTCTATAAATTATAAATGGAAGAACTACAAATTAATGTTGGTTGGAGGAAGTCTTGGCTACAGCAAAACAAAAATTAGACGAAGCGACTCTAAAAAACATGTTCAAAACGATGGTTTTGATTCGGAAGTTTGAAGAGCAATGTAAGCGCGAAGCAGACTCCGGAAAGTTGCGGGGCATGCATTCTTCCGTGGGACAAGAAGCAGTCCCTACGGGTATTTGTGCCCATTTGAAAGATGGAGACTATGTTTTGGGGACTCATCGTAGCCACCATCATTGCATAGCAAGGGGTGTGGACGTTAATGAAATGATGGCTGAATTATTGGGGAGATCTACTGGAACTAATAAAGGCAAGGGCGGCACCATGCATATTGCAGATATAACTAAGGGCATGCTCGGAGCCAACGGAGTTGTGGGTTCTAATATACCGGTCGCCACCGGAGCTGCATTAAGTGCCAAAATGAGAAATACGGACAACGTAAGTGTTGTTTTTTTTGGAGATGGAGCATCTAACCAAGGTGCGTTGCATGAAGCAATGAATTTGGCAAGTATATGGAAGTTGCCTGTGATTTTTGTTTGTGAAAATAATAGGTATGCTGAATCTACCCCGTTTGAATATTCTGTAGCAGGAGGTTCTGTTGCAGATAGAGCATCCGGTTACGATATGCCAGGAATAACCGTTGATGGTCAATCTGTAGTCGAAATGTGGGAGGTTAGCTCTCAAGCTGTAGATAGAGCTAGGTCTGGAGATGGTCCAACATTGATTGAGGCGATGACTTACAGATACGAAGGACATTTTGGAGCGGACGATACAAGTCAATATAGATATTCGGAAGAAGAGGAATATTATCGGGAGCGAGATTGTATTAAAAGGCTTAGAGAACACCTATTAGATCAAGAATTTGCTACTGAGAAAGAGTTGGCAGAGATTGAAAAATCTGCTGAAAATGAAATAGAAGCGGCTTCTCAGTTTGCAAATGAAAGCCCTTTTCCAGAAATAGGAGAGCTTTATTCAGATGTATATACTTCTTATCCTCAACAAAAGCTTGTTGAAACCGGAATTGTTGACGAAGTATTGAACAGCTAAAAACAAAGGTAAAACGCAACTTACTTCATTAATTCAGGATTAAGAGAGGAAAATATGGTTCAAACACAAAAAGAAACTAGGTCAATAACTTTTGTTCAGGCAGTAAACGAAGGCCTGTCGCAAGAAATGGAAAGGGATGGTACTGTATTTATTATGGGAGAGGATATAGCTGGTGGAGCGGGTAGAGATGATAAAGAAGATGCTTGGGGTGGTCCTTTTAGACTGACTAAAGGGCTAATTAAAAAATTTGGACCAGAAAGGATAAGAGATACTCCAATTTCTGAAGCAGGATTTATGGGTGCAGGAGTAGGGGCGGCGGCTACGGGGTTAAGGCCGGTAGTTGACTTGATGTTTGTAGGATTTATTGGGGTGTGTGGTGACCAAATATTTAATAATGCAGCTAAGATGCATTATATGTTTGGCGGGAAATTGCCGATGCCATTAACTATTATGACTAGTATTGGTGCCGGGACTAATGCTGCGGCGCAACATTCAGAATCGTTGTATTCAACGTTTGCTCACTTCCCTGGTTTAAAATGCGTTATTCCCTCAGATCCATATACTGCTAAAGGATTGCATGTTGCTGCTATAAGAGACCCAGACCCTGTAATTGTTTTTAATCACAAAATGCTCATGGGAAGAGGAACAACCGCAGAAGTTAACCAAGGTCTTTCTTATGGAGTGCATGTGCCCGAAGATATTTACGAAATCCCAATAGGGAAAGCAAGTATTGTTAAAGAGGGCACGGATATAACTTTAATTGGATTAGGATATACTACATTGCTTTGTGTACAGGCCTTAGAAGAGTTGGAAAATGCCGGATATTCTGTAGAGGTCATTGATTTATTGTCAATATCGCCACTTGATGAAGAAACAATTTTGAATTCGGTTACTAAAACAAAGAAAGTAGTGATAGTAGACGAAGATTATCCTCGGTGTAGCGTCGCTACTGACATTTCTGCACTAGTATCGGAACAAGCATTTGATTATTTGGATGCTCCCCCGGTAAGGGTGACTTCTCCTCATGCTTCGGTTCCATATAGCCTGCCATTAGAAATGGCTTTTCTACCTACAAAAGAACGAGTCATTTCTGCGGCGGCATCTTTATTAGAATAGAGTTATAGGTGACAGGAGTGATTTAATGTCAGAAAAGATTGTAATGCCAAAGTTAGGAATGGTTATGTCTGAGGGGGCAATATCGAAATTCCTCAAGGATAAAGGGGATGCCGTTTCTCAAGGTGAAGTTATTGCCCAAATTGAGACAGAAAAAATCAACTACGATTTAGAAGCGACGACCACAGGAGTTTTTCACCCGGTAGTAGAGATTGGGCAAATGGTTCAGGTAGATGGAGTGATTGGATACATATTGGCTGAAGGAGAAAGCGTGCCTGTGGAAGAACAAGGTTCTGGTAGTTCTGGCTTAAAGCCCAAATTGATAGGAAAGAACAAGTCTCCCAACACTAAAGAAGACGGAGTTGAAAAACCTGTCAGGTCCACTCCCGGTGCAAGACGCCTTGCTAATAAGTTAGACATTGATTTAGCACAGGTGGAAGCGACTGGCCCAGGAGGCAGAATAACAGAAGCAGATGTTCAAAAGGCGTCCTCTTCTACGAGTACCCAGAGTGACCGGGATTTGTCTGTTTTACAAAATGCAGACAGAATAGAGGAATTAGCGGGAATGCGTAAAAGTATAGCCTCCCACATGAAAAACAGCCTTTCATCTACTGCGCAGCTGAGTTTTTTCTTGGAAACTGATGTAACTGATGTTCAGCAAGAGAGAAAATCTTTTTCTAAAGAAAAAAACACCCCTATCACTATGGGGCATATATTGACTAAAGCATGCGCAGAATCTTTGAAAAGACATCCTGAATTTAATACTGTTTTGTCAGATGGAAAAATTGGTTACTATGACAATATAAATATTGGATTTGCAGTGGCTATAAAAGGTGGATTGATTGTTCCTGTGATAAACAATGCGGGAGCCAAAAATATACAGGAAATAATTAAAGAAAGTGACCTGTTAGCTGAAAAAGCAAGAGAAGGGAAATTAACTACTGAGGAAATTAGCGGAGGCACATTTACAATAAGTGTATTGGGTTCGGTTGATGGATTCACGCCGATATTAAATGCAGGCCAAAGTGCTATATTAGGTGTGGGTAGGTCTGTTGAAAAACCAGTAGTTAAGAAAGGCGAGATAGTTATTAGAGAAATGATGACCTTGAGTCTTACTGTAGATCATCAGGTGATTGATGGAGCTGCGGCAGCATCTTTTCTCAGAAGAATACAACAAATTTTAACAAGGCCCCAGTCCTTACTCGCATAACAATTTAACTAATTGAGTAGGCTTTTACATAAAGGGCAAACCCTGGGTTTTGTATATAGATGTAGCTAGGCATATAAAATTACTTTTATACAAATACTAGACATGTATAAAAGTTTGTGAGAGTCTTTTTTTATTGAAATTCCTTAATTACTTGTTGTTTTTGTATTGGTAAAGATTAAGGATTTCAAATAATCTTTATGACTTTTGGAGGAGCCATGGAAGCATTATTTTTGGTCTTGATAGGAGCAGTTTT
>CAZYCG010000065.1:4092-7569 GCA_964645865.1 uncultured Dehalococcoidia bacterium
CAGATTCTTGGAGGTTAGATATGGTGTAGAGACGTGGATAGCTCTTTCGGCAGCAACCTTGGTTTTGAGCCTTATCGCAGGATTTAATTTTTTCCATAGGGCAACCGAATATTCAGTTATGCGTTTAGTGTGTGGATGGTCTATGCTTTTAGGCGGTAGTGCTGTAGCGCTTATTGGCCTAGCTGTATTAACCAGATTATTGTCTTAATATTAAAAGTAAACTGTTAAATTAAATACAAGTGGCAGCTTTAATAACTGCCGCTTGTATATTTGTTTAAGGGCAAGATATTTATGGCCGAACAAATTTATAATGATAATTTACCTGCAAAAGGATTTAAATCAAAAACAGAAGATGTTGATTCTAAAGCAGAGTCTTTAATAAAGATGAGCGAAAGTGAATCGGTCCAATTTGAATGGAAATGCACCTTTGCAGACTATTTCAAAATGGTTTTGGATAATCCAGAAATAACCAAGCTTTCCCACGTTCTTGCTCATGAAGCAATTGTTGCAAAAGGTATCACGATAAATCCTGATCAAACTAAAAATTATAATCTTTTTAGCGACAAGATTTTTGGGATTGAAAGTGCCCTGGAAAAAGTAATGCAATATTTTTCTTCTGCAGCAGAAAGAACAGAGGTAAGAAAAAGAATTCTTTTGTTATTAGGTCCGCCAGCAAGCGGCAAGTCTTCAATCGTGAATGAAATCAAGCAAGCGATTGAAGATTACACTCGAACCCCTAAAGGGGCAGTATATTCCATTCTTGGTTGTCCAATGCAAGAAGAACCGCTGCATCTGATTTCAAAGAGCACCAGAGAACAAATATTTAAAGAGCATGGTGTTTATATTGAAGGAGATTTGTGTCCAAGATGTAGGTATTTGGTTAGAACAAAATATTCTGGGAAAATATCTGATGTTCCTGTAGTAAGAACCGTTTTTTCTGAAACAGAGGCTGTGGGAATTGGATCTTATGTTGCAACTAATCCTAATCCTGCAGATTCATCAATTTTAGTAGGAAGTATAGATTTAGATAAACTGGATGGTGATCGACTTGAGGTGTCAGGTAAAGCTTTTAGGCTTGATGGGGAATTAAATGTTGGTAATAGAGGAATGGTTGAATTTGTAGAAATGTTTAAAGCTGATAAGCATCTTTTGACCACGCTTCTTGGTTTAGCACAAGAGCAAGTTATAAAAATGGAAAGATTCGGTAGCGTTTATGCGGATGAAGTAATAATAGGACACACAAACGAAGGAGATTTTGCTAAATTTTCTGACGATGAACAATCAGAAGCTCTCAGAGATCGTATAATAGCTTTGCAGATACCTTATAACTTACGGGTGTCCGAAGAGAACAAAATATATTACAAAATGCTTGAAGGCAGTAGTTTACAGCACGTGCATCTGTCTCCGCTAACAATCAATTCAGTTAGTGTATTCGCTGTACTTTCAAGATTAGTCCACCCTTCAGCCATTGGGGTTTCTGTTTTAGACAAATTACATGCTTATAACGACGGAGTTCAGAAGGATTCATTTAATACTGAAACAGAAATTGCAAGCGAAGGAATGGAAGGGATCTCTCCTAGATATGTGATGAACAGAATAAGTGCAGTGTCGAGTGCCGAAGAAGTGAGTTGTGTCACGCCGATTGCAGCAATAGAAAGTTTGTGGAAAGGGTTGGATCAAAATGTGAACCTTCAAAACAAACTTGAAAGTAATGAGTATACGGATCTTGTTGTAAACACAGTTAAAGAATATAGTGAATTGGCTATCCAAACTGTTCAAAAGGCGTCTGTAGATTCATTTGAAGATTCGGCCAATAACCTATTAAATAAATATATTGAATCGATATCCAACTATTTGGCAAAAAAAAATGACAACATAAATGAAAAAGATATGCGTGATATAGAAAGGTTGTGCGGTATAACGGAAAGAGATAAAGAACAATTTAGAAAAAAAGTCTTACATAAATCAATTGCTTGTAAGAAAGTAGGAAAACAATTTTCTTATGATTACGATCCTATATTAAAACAAGCGATTGAAAAACATTTATTGCCTTCCACCCGACAAATTGCAAGACAAATCAGTGAGCCTCGATTTGCAAAGCAAAAGGTTAAGTGGGAGCAATTTAAACAAACCATTTCATCTAGGTTGCAAGAATCATACGGCAACTGTCCTATATGTTCAGATGATTTGATAGCCTTTGCTACTTATGTTCTTAATACAAAAAAACCTATAGTAAAAGTTTCCAAGAATGGGTCTATAGATTGGAGTTGGCCGGCTTAGTATATTGTTTCATTTACTATAATATGGCAATTTATGCAGCGTAGACTGCAAAAATGATAGGTATTCTATATTTTGAAGATGGTGCAATGACATTAAAATAGCATCCTCCTGATTATCAGAGTAATAATTAGAACGCACACCAGTTTTTTTGAAACCGAAACTCGAGTAAAGTGTCCTGGCAGTTTGATTGGATTTTCTTACCTCTAAGAAAACAGATTGGCAATTAACAGCAGCTAGGTTTTTCAGGGTTAACCCAACCAAGCCTTTGCCTATACCCTTCCCCCTATAATTTTTGGTAACACCAAAAGAAAGAATTTCGGATTCCAAACCTGTGAAAGAAACATTTATATAACCAATAGGACTAAGTGAGCAAGTTGCTTCAGTTTTTAGTAAAGCATGAGCAACATAACAAATTGAGTTTTCGTTATAGGTGTTTTTGGAAAATAGAGTTTGCTGTGATTTTAATGGAAATATTTCTCTGTCTAATTGTTCCAAGATTAAGAAATCTTCAGCAGAGATAGGTTTAATTGTGAAATATTTCATTGTCTTCATGGCAATTTATGTATAGAAATTAAATAAATTAAGCGTTGATGTATATAATTTAAATATCTAAATATAAAAAAGTTACTATAAAATTTGAATGTATGGAAGTCTACATGGAAGAGCATACAAAAAATAAGAACTTGATAGAAACGCTAGTCAATAAAGCACGGACTGGTGACAAAGATGCCTTAACAAAGCTTTATGGGGTTTTTCGTGAAAAGATATATAGATACGTATTTTTTAAATGCGGGAACCATGCAGATGCAGAAGATATAACGAATGAAGTTTTCCTGCGGATGATACAGTCGATAGCAAATTTTCAGTGGAAAGGAATTGGGTTTTCATCTTGGTTATTTAAGATAGCCAGCAATTTGGTTATTGATTATTATCGCAACAAATCGCGAAGGAATATTGAGTCAATCGAAAAGAGAGATTATATAGGAGAAACGAATTGGGAACAGATTTCCGAATTTTTAGATAATAGAGATTTATTTCACGCTATATATAAAGATACTGATGATTTAACTGATCTTCAAAAAGAAGTTGTCAATTTACGCTTTATAGGTGATCTTTCCTTAAAGGAAACCGCAGAAGCCATGTCTAAAAACGTAAATTCAGTTAAGGCAATACAGCATGCAGCAATAAAGAAATTAA
>CAZYCG010000066.1:0-7333 GCA_964645865.1 uncultured Dehalococcoidia bacterium
CTAATCAAATCTTATCGCAGCTTTTATTACCCCGTCTTGTTTATTTTCAACCAAGTCAAATGCTTTCTGGATTTCTTCCACATCGAATACGTGCGTAACAAAATCAGAAACATCTATTTCTTTTTTCATTATCATTTCGCAAGCTAATTTAAAATCTGGCAACCCTTTTTCATTTTGAGAACCATGTATGGCCTTAATGTTCAAGTTTTTTTTGAACATCTTGCTCCAATCAAATAAAACTTTTGCTTCGGTAGTCGGCAATCCAAAAAGTAAAATATCCCCATTTGGCTTGGCTATCTCTATAGCTTGATTTAATGTCTCAACACTTCCCACGGCATCAATCACAACATCACTTCCTATCCCATCAGTAATGTCCATAACTTCTTTTTTTGCGTATTCATCTTTTGAATTAACAACTATATCAGCGCCTAATTCTTTGCTGATTTCACACCTTAAACTTACAGGCTCTATAGCTATTATTTTACCGGCATTTAACCGTCTGCACATAAAGGTATGGAAAAGACCGGCTGATCCTTGACCGATTATAACAACAGATCGCCCGACTAACTGCGGTAATTTTCTTACAGCGAATATTACCGTTCCAAGTTGTTGTGCCATCAATACTTCATTTATTGAAATATTCTCATCTAATTTCAACAACTGACTTCGAGGGATAACTTGATATTCTGAAAAAGCCCTCGCATCAGAAATAATCGGCACTGCTAAAACTAATTGATTTTCAACATAATTTACACCTTCTCCATCTACAACTTCACATACAGATTCGTGGCCTGGAAAACCTGGTGGAAGGGGAAATTCATCTACTCCCCAACCATAATAACCTACATGTAAATCACTGCCACAAATAGAAGATCGTAACGTACGAACTAAAATTTCAGATTGTGTTTTTTTTGGCATATCTACTTCATAACAACCTATTACACCTTGTTCGGTGAAAATTCCCGTTTTCATGACAAATCTGACCTTTTATATAAATACACTAACCTGAAAATATTATTGGAATCTAAGAATATACCTACCATTATATACTTCAATTAAAATTAATAATTCCGTCATTAACATTCAACACTCTGATTGATTTTAAAAACTCTTCAGGAACCTGAGTTATATCAGATGTCGTTAAAATAATTTGTTCATAATCTATTATTTTCGACATTACAAAAAGCTTCCTTTCTTTATCAAGTTCTGCCAAAACATCATCTAAAAGAATAATTGGTTTCTCCTTACTTATATTTTCAATATATTCTGCCTGCGCTAATTTGAACGACAATGCTATAGATCTTGATTGACCTCTAGACGCAAATAAAGCTGCCTTGTTTCGATTTATTGTTATATCAATATCATCTCTATGAGGGCCGACTATAGTAAATCCCTGTGAAACCTCCTGGATATAATGCTCTCTTAATCTCCTAAGAAATGTGGATTTTATTTCCTCTAATGAACTATAATTTTCCATTTTATTGCTTGGACTATAATTAATAAAAATCTGTTCTTGATTGTTCAATATAGCTTTGAAAATGCGGCTTATCAAAGGACTCATAAAATTAATTACTTCGTACCTTTTTTGTATTAAATATGAACCATGCTCTACAAGTTGATTATCCCAAAATACGATCTCATCTTGTTCAGCGTTACCATACCGCAAAGATTTAAGAAGTTTGTTTCTATTAGCTAAAACATTATTGTAGGCTTGAAGCAACTTAAAATAATTGGAATCAGTCTGAGAAACGCATATGTCAATAAACTTTCGTCTAATGGAAGGAGTACCATAGATAAGTTTCATGTCTTCTGCATCGAACAACACAATATTAACTTGACCTATAAATTGTGAAAGTGGATGGTTCACACCATTAAGTACCAAGGTCTTTTTATAATTGTGAACAGGCTTATAGTTGTCCATTGATTTATTCTGAGCATTGTGAATAATTTCAGAATGAATTAAAACCTTAACATTTATATCTCTGCCTGTTTTTTTTATATTTCCTGTAATTTCTGCAAATTTGGCACCTTCGTTATCATCCCAGCTAATACATTCTCTATCTGATCGAGACCTATGGGGTTTTGCTATAGCCAGCATATAAAGCGATTCTAATAAATTGCTTTTACCTGCCCCATTATGCCCAACAATCAATATGGGACCTTTGCCTAAATCCAAGTTCAAATTTGTGTAATTTCTAAAATTTTTAAGTTTTATATTTGAAATATAAATGTTGCCCCCTGTTTAAAACATATAAGCACCCATCTGCAATCACATATTGTAATAATAAGTTCAAATCATTTTCTTAAATTCTATCTCGCCAATAATTATTACCTCTTTCGATTTCGCATCTTTTAATTTACTGCCAGGGTCTTCACCACACAATAAATAATCTGTCTTATCTGTGACACGATTTGAAACAGACCCTCCTCTTTCCGTTATATACTCAACGGCTTCTATTCGAGTGAAATTTTCAAACTTACCGGTTATTACAAAATTAACACCCGTAAAAGGTCCATCAACAATTTTTGAAAAACTATTTCCTTTCCCAACCCCAAAATCATTCAAAGAATTAACTGTACTCAAATTCGATGGATTAGCAAAATAATCAACAATACTTCGTGCAATTTTGTCCCCTATAGAAGGTAGACTTAATAAGTTTTCATAAGTCGCTTTTAATAGATTTTCCATATCTCCAAATTGTTCAGCTAAAATAGTTGCAGACTCTATTCCTAAATAGGGAATGCCGAGTGCAACCAAAAATTTGCTAAATGGTCTAGTTTTAGTTTCATCTATTGCATTAATCAAATTTTCAGCTTTTTTTTGTCCCATACCGTCTAAAGCAATCAACTCATTGATTTTTAATTGAAAAATATCGGGCAATTTACTGATTAAGTTATTTTCAATAAGTGTTCTGACTATTCTTGGGCCCATCCCATCTATATCCATAGCTGTTTTACTAACAAAGTGTTCTATAGACCTTTCCAAACGAGCTGAACATGAAACATTCAGACAGATTACTGTTGATTCACCTTCAGTCCTGACTACTTTATATAAACAACTTGGACAAATACTTGGGAATTTAAAAGGAATTTCACTACCATCTCTTTCTTCAACAACCGCATTTACAACTTTCGGTATAACATCCCCAGCTCTTTCAACAATAACTTGATCTCCAATTCTTAAATCTTTAGTATTTATGTAATCTTCGTTATGTAAAGTAGCACGTTTTACAGTTACACCATTTACATCAACAGGAAGTAGTACTGCATACGGATTCAAAGACCCCGTTCTTCCTACGTTAATTCCTATATCAATTAATTTTGTTTTTGATTTTCTTGCAGGAAACTTGAAAGCAATAGCCCATTTTGGCTCTCTGGAAATATTCCCCAATAAATTTTGCATTTTGATATTATTAACTTTCAATACTATTCCATCACAATCATAATCCAACTTGCTTTTTTGCTCTCTCCAGTACTCACAATATTCAATAATTGAATCTAAATTGCTTACCACTTTGTTGTGCGGATTTATTTTAAAACCTAACTGTTTTAAATATTGAAATTGATCCCATTGGGTTTCTATTGGTTCTATACCTTCTACATAGCCTATACCATAAACAAATACATCCAATCCTCTCTCATCTACAATTCTTGCATCTAGTTGGCGTAGAGAACCGGCAGCAGTATTTCTAGGATTAGAAAAAGGTTCGCTACCTGCTGCTACACGTTTAAGATTAAGATTATCGAATTTAGAAATAGGCATATATATTTCACCCCTAACTTCCAAAACTGAAGGCTTTTCAAACAAATGTAACGGCACACTTTTAACCGTTCTCACATTTTGAGTAACGTCCTCACCAATTAGACCATTACCTCTTGTAGCGCCAGTGTCTAAAACACCTTCTAAATACGTTAAAGCTACAGCGAGGCCATCATATTTCAATTCGCACACCACATCAAAGTATTTGGTGTTTAGAGCTTCTGCAGTTTTTTTATACCAAATCGCCAATTCATCTTTATTAAAAACATTTCCTAAACTTAACAGCATATTTTTATGCTCAACTTGTTTGAAGTCATCTAATGGAGATTCTCCAACTCTCTGTGTTGGAGAATCTTTAGTTATTAAGTCAGGATTACTTTCTTCGAAAGATTTCAATTCCGCAAATAATTTATCGTATTCATAATCACTTATCACAGAATTGTTTAATGAGTAATAATAATAATTGTGCCGATTGATTTTTTCTTTGAGAACTTCGATATATTCCTTAAATTTTTTATCACTCATTAAAACTCATCACCTGTGTATTTCGCGTATCTCCATTATATATAACTTGTACCCTATAAGAAAAACGGACTCTGATTATATGTGGACTCTGTATGATACTATCGATATACTTAAAGTACTAATTATAGTGAGCAACTTTAAATCAGTTTAGTATGCCCATTTCTGAAAATTACAAAGAATTTATTTCAAATTATCCAGCCTTGCAATCAATAGGGAATACACCTCTTACAAAGCTTAATCTTCCTATTAACGGCACCAATTCTTGTTTATATGCAAAACAAGAGCAGCTTAATCCTGGTGGTTCAATCAAGGACAGACCTGTCTCTAGGTTAATTGTCGAAGCAATCTTGTCTGGAAAATTAACGAAGGACAAGGTGATTTTGGATGCAACATCCGGAAACGCAGGAATAGCGTATGCGATGGTTGGGTCTATACTAGGCTATAAAGTAAAATTAGTAATGCCATCAAATGCAAGTGAAGAAAGGAAAAAACGTATATTAGCTCATGGAGCAGATATAGTCCTAACGGATGCGATGTTGGGTTATGATGAATCTTTGCATGAGGTAAAAAGAATTTATGAATCAGACCCAAAATCCTATTACTATGCTGACCAGTATTCAAATAATTCAAATCCTATAGCACATTATGACACAACTGGATTTGAGATAATAAGACAACTACCCGAAATAACCCACTTTGTCGCAGGCGTAGGAACAGGCGGAACAATCACAGGAATTGGGAAACGTTTAAAAGAACACAATCCAAACATTGCCATAATAGGCATTAGCTTTGAAGAATGGCCAGGCATTGAAGGTCTTAAACCGCTTGGGGCAAATCATATAACACCACAAATATTGGATACATCACTAATAGACGAAACGATTCATGTAGACATTGATGAAAGTTTAAACATGTCAAAATTAATGGCCAAATCAGGATATTTTGCCGGCCAATCTTCTGGAGCTTACGTTCTTGGCGCAAAAATAACTGCAACCAAAATTTCCAAAGGCCATATCGTAACTATATTCAATGACATAGGTGAGCGATATTTCAGTACTGCTATTTGGGGATAGGAATGCTTAATTTAAACATCTAGATTCTCTACATCTAGCGCATGGGTTTGTATGAAATTTCTTCTTGGTTCTACCACATCTCCCATCAACAACGAAAATGTTTGATCAGCATCAGCTGCATCACTCTCAGATACTTGCAATAGTGTTCTTTTATCAGGATCCATTGTTGTAGTCCAAAGCTGATCAGCACTCATTTCTCCAAGACCCTTATATCGTTGGATATTAACTCTTCCTTTACCACTCAATTCTCGAACTAAATCCTCTTTTTCTTCTTCTGTATAAGCCCAATGGTTTTTTCTGCCTCTTGATACTCCATACAAAGGAGGAAGCGCAATATAAAGATGTCCGTGCGCTATTAATTGGTACATATTCCTAAAGAAAAACGTGAGCAACAAAGTTCTTATATGTGCTCCATCAACATCCGCATCAGTCATTATAATGACTCTATGATATCTTAATTTCTCCAAATCAAAATCTTCACCAAGACCTGCTCCTATAGCAATAGTTAACGCCCTAATTTCCTCATGCGCTAACATTTTATCCTCTCGAGCTTTCTCAACATTGAGAATTTTCCCGCGTAAAGGTAAAATCGCCTGATTTACCCGATCTCTACCCATTTTCGCAGTGCCTCCAGCTGAATCACCTTCGACCAAGTAAAGCTCACAATTCTCAGGGCTTTTGTCAGAACAGTCCGCCAATTTACCCGGCAATGAACCTCCGTCCATAGCATTCTTTCTTATTATCAAATCTCTAGCTTTTCTTGCAGCATCTCTAGCTCTTTGAGAGGTTACACATTTTTCAATTATTCTTTTAGCTTCAACAGGATTATCTTCTAAATAAATGGTTAAGGATTCAGCAACTACACCTTCAACCTGATGTCTTACCTCTGGATTACCTAGTTTTCTTTTAGTCTGTCCTTCAAATTGCGGCTCAGGCACCTTAATACTCAATACTCCAACCAAACCTTCTCTACAATCTTCTCCAGCTAAGTTAGGTTCGTTATCTCTCAATATTTTCTGCTTTCTTCCATAATCATTCATCACTCTAGTTAATGCACTTCTAAACCCAGTTATATGTGTTCCTCCATCATCGTTTCTTACACAATTGGTAAAAGCAGTGACAAATTCGTTATAACTGTCGTTATATTGGAAGGCGGCTTCAACAATAGTTTCTTCTACTTTCTTTTCGCAATATATGGGATTCTTGTGAAGCGGTATTTTATTACCAGTGAGCGCCTCCACAAAACTTGCAATTCCACCTTCAAACTTAAATGAAACATCATTATTAGGAGCTAGCTCTTGATGCAACTCACTTTTAAAATTCACTTCCAAACCTTTATTCAAATAAGCGATTTCTTTGAACCTCTGCGACAAAGTATTAAATTCTATTTCGACTCCTTGAACAAAAATCTCCTTGTCATACTTAAACTTTACGCGTGTTCCAGTCTCTTTGATATTATCCTCCAATTTTGTTGAGTCTAAAGGACTCGTCGCTTTACCTTTAGAGAATTCTTGCGTGTACATCTTTCCATCTCTGAATACTTCGACTCTTAAGAAATCAGAGAGAGCATTCACAACCGAAGCTCCAACACCATGAAGTCCACCAGATACTTGGTACGCTTTACCTCCAAATTTCCCACCTGCATGCAAAGTGGTCATAACCGTCTCAACTGCCGACATTCCAGTTTTTTTATGTTGATCTACCGGAATTCCTCTTCCATTATCACGAACATCTACTACTCCGTCTTCGTGAATTAAAATATCAACTTTCGTACAGAATCCAGCCATGAATTCGTCAACCGAATTATCAAGTATTTCATAAATGAGTTGATGTATTCCTCGTTGATCAGTACTCCCAATATACATCCCTGGGCGTTTCCTAACTGCCTCCATTCCTTCAAGAACCTGAATATCTTCCGAAGTATATTCCGAAGTGTTTTCTAAACGTTCTGTTGCCATTATCAACTCCTGTCAGA
>CAZYCG010000067.1:0-3510 GCA_964645865.1 uncultured Dehalococcoidia bacterium
AAAAAATGCAAATACATAGATAATAATATTGGCATGGTATCTGTTCTAGGAGATGGTACAAACTGGGATTCCCTTATTAATGCTGGAATAACACGTTGCGATACAATTATTGCCACAACAAAGCATGACCAAATTAATCTAATAGCATGCCAATTAGCCATTGATTATTCAAAAGAATTGAATAATTCTATTACAACCGTATCTGTGGTAAATCAATCTGACAAATTAGAACTTTTTAACTTGTCTGGAATCAACACCATCATCAATGTAAACGAAACCATCCTTAAAGGACTCATGGAGTCCTTTTCTATACCTGGATTACAACACCTCATGCCAATTCCAGAACAAACAGATAAATCTATCATATCCATAAGAGTGCCAAGAGAAGTTGGCCTACATGGAGTGCGACTTGGTGATACAAATTTGTTAAACCATATTGAAGCATATTTGATAGTAACTACTGATGGGTCCACTTTACAACCGAACGAGCAATCTATAGTAAAGCCAGGAGATCAAATTTTAGCAGTAACAACAGCAGACATTGAAGATCAAATAAGAGAAATGTTGGTATCAGGACCTTATGAAAACCAAATCTAAAAGAATCGCATATTTAGGACCAGAAGGAACGCATTCTGAACAAGCTTGTATTGTTTACGATGCATCTGCTACTAGACTAGCTTTCCCGTCAATAAAGGATGCGGTAAATTCAATAGTTTTAGGGAAAGCTGACGAATGTATAGTTCCAATCGAAAATAGTCTTGCAGGGTCAGTAAACGAAACTTTGGACATCCTGCTATTTCATAAAAAGATTAAAATCAAATATGAATTAATAATCCCCATAAATCATTACTTAATTACTAAAAATCAGGTCGAACTCAATAGAATCAAGCATATATACTCACATCCCCAAGCTATAGCACAATGTAAAACATTTATTTCGCGAAATTTACCAAATGCAAAAATCATAGCTTCCATGAGTACCGCATTGGCAGTAGAACAAATGCTAGCTGCCTCAAAAAACGAAAGTGCAGCTATTGGCACCAAAAGATCATCAACACTTAATAACGCTGTTACAATTGGTGAAAATATACAAGACAATAAATCAAACTCAACTCGGTTTATCATACTATCCAATAAAGACCATCAATTAACTGGAGACGATAAAACATCTATATGCTTCGAGTTAAAATCCGACCGCCCAGGAATACTTCATGAATCGCTAGGAGAATTCGCATCAAGGAATATAAATTTAAGTAAAATCGAATCTAGGCCGACTGGAGAATCACTTGGCAGATACATGTTTCTTATAGATTTAATGGGACATAAAAATGATTCAAAAGTTAAATCTGCCATTTCAACTCTTAAGGCATCATCTTCAATGTTTAGGCTATTTGGTTCTTATCCGAGATATAAAATTGAGGAAGATTAAAACTAAATCCCCTACGTTTTTGGCAAACCAAATTCTTCTTCAAAATCTTCATCCAGTACGATATCCTCTCCAGACATCCCTGATGATTGCCTACGGTTACCGATAACTTCATCTAATTTCGGTCCAAGTTTCTCTTTAATCTCATCTACTGCTGGACCAAGTTTGTCCCTAGCTGCAGTACCTATATCTTCCATCTTAGACCTAATAAGATCTGATTGATTTCTAAGCTCGTTCCTGGTTTCCTGACCAGGTTTAGGTGCAAGTAACAAACCAAAAGCAGCACCTACTATGCCACCAAACAGAAATCCCGTAATAAATCCGCCTCCACTATCAGCCATAGCACCCTCCTTAACTTATTTAAACTTCAATCTTTATTTCTTTTACCGAAAATACCTGCAACAAAAGAAATTACTTTACCAAAATTATATGCAACTTGTTTCCCATCCGACAAATCATTTAGCTTAGCGATTAGTTTATCCAAAGATTCAAACATAGACAATAATCTTCTAGTCAACGGTAAAAACACAATCAGTACAAATACTAATACACAGATGATTGTTACATCTCTAATAAGACCTATTATTTGTGCTACTTCAGTCATAATAATTATGTTTACAAATAATCACCCATTTATTGTCATGTTTATCCCGGCTGCACTAAAATCCGCACAACCCCATCATTTTCCTTACGCTGAGATATTACTTTGTGTCCACCTTTTTGTGCCCAAACAATTACATCATATGAATTAAGGACATCTGGCATAACAACCTCTACAAACGAACTTGAATCTTTTCCAACTTGTTCAGACAATTCTAAAATTATACTAGCACAACTCTTATCAGTACCGTCAATCACAACCCATCCATCACCATTTACACCATTGTCAGAACTATTTAATTCTCTAACTGCGATTTCTCCCGACTCGCGTAAATTCAGTTCTTTACGGAATTTAGCAACTGCTTCCCAGTAGACCGAATTATCTCTCTCTCCTTTTGAGCAAACGGCTCCTCTAACCCCGACGATATCCGGATTAATTCTAGCTAATTCATCTAAATTATCTAGTCGAAGATGACCAGACAACGCCGTACTTATTCCCATCGATTTGCCTTGATAGATGATATCAGTCAAAATTTCTTCAGACATAAAATCAAATAAATTCCTGCCATCTTTAATTAAAGTATCTATTAAAAACCCATCACATCCACCATCTTTAGCTAAATCTACCATTTTATTTGGGTCTAATCCATCATAAAGATCGTTATCGGCAAAAAGCGACCCTATCAATTTGGTTTCAGTTCCGCTTAAAGCCTGTTTGCTGGCCAACAGAATATCAACTGCCATATCATATTCAGTATTCATGAAACCAACCTTCACTGACGTAGCATTAAGCAAACCAGCACTATACACTGCCATTGCAACCGTACCTACTTGGTTTGGCACTACTCCCAAGGTTACACTTGCATGAATTTCTTGAGGGACATAATCCCTAACCTCTTTTACCAACCATGGATGTGCAGAGCCTACCAATGCTTCCTGAAGATTTTTGACATCTATTATGTCTGCATTTCCCTTCAAAGCTTGTTTCGCCTCTTCCATATTTTGAACACTTACCATTAATAACATTAGATATTATCCTTCATATTAATCACAATTTGGTCTCTTGCATTAGTTACATCAATTTTCAATTGTTTCTTTTCATCAACATTTAAATCAAATAGCGGCAATCTTGGTGAACCTCCGGCCATCCCCATAAGTTCTCCCCAATATTTACATAATGCAACAGGTAAAACTCCATTATTTTTTTGTACCGTCTTCATCCACCATTTATCGGATACAGCTTTGATGGGTTTAATACGGTTGTCATAAAATTCTTTGTTTAAATTACCTTTCACAGCATTATCAACAAAATTTACGTAGTTATTGTTTCCTTTTGTATCGAATCGCCAATCAGAAGTATTTGCAAACATTACTTGCTGTTGAAATCCCATCTCATTGCCTTTGAAAAAAATCCATTCATCTGGTGTACTTATTACAACTTCATCTCCAATCAACAAATGAGTATTTATGGAAAGTTCCCTATC
>CAZYCG010000067.1:3610-7301 GCA_964645865.1 uncultured Dehalococcoidia bacterium
TCATAAATTTCGAATTTTTCTTCTAAAGTTAAGCTCCAAAATTCACCCATACCCCAAGTACATCCTAAACCCGAAACACCTAAATCCACAATATGATTTGTGTTGGATATCAATCCTGGAACGTCGAGAGATCCATCAACAGTAAATGGTGTTACTAAAGTAGACCATTGACCTTTTAAATGTGATTTCGCCCAATCTTTAGATTCACTTTTTTTGTAATCAACCATTTATATTTATCGATTTATCTCGCTAATTTTTCGTTATATTAATTAAATATCCATTAATTTCATATTATATATGGAATTTTCAAGTGTCAACTTTGAGAATTAAGTAGTAATGCTCGCAACTGCGCTATAAGTATGAAAAAGATAAAATTCAGTTTATTTCAGAATATAGTTTTTCTTTAAATTCAATTACTAATTTATTTAAATCTAGATTGTCTTCATGTTGCAATTTAGGATCAATCGACAAAATATTTAAAGCTGACTGACGTGCCTGATGCAAAATTTCAAAATCACTAATTTTAGCAACTTTGAAATTTGGTAATCCGCTTTGCCTAGTACCTAAATAATCCCCTGGACCTCGTAATTTCAAATCTTCCTCCGCTAATACAAATCCATCATTACTACCTTCTAATAATTTCAATCTTATTTGCGCATTTTCGCTAGGAGCATCGGCGACAAGCACGCAATAACTTTGAAATTCTCCTCTCCCAACTCTTCCTCTTATTTGATGTAATTGAGCCAATCCAAACCGATCTGCTCCGTCTATAATCATTACACTTGCATTAGGAATATCGATTCCGACTTCAATCACTGGCGTGCATACTAGGATATCAATGTTATGTTTTTGGAATTCCAGCATCACATGGTCTTTTTCACTTAATTTCATTCTGCCATGCAATAAACCCACCTTGAATTCGGGATAAATATCGGATACAAGTTTTTCATATTCCTCGGTAGCTGCTTTAGTTTGCAATATTTCGGATTCTTCAATAAGTGGACATAAAACAAAAGCCTGCCTGCCTTTTTCTAGCTGTTGCCTAGTAAATTCGTATGCCTTGACTCTATCTTGATCATTAATGAAACGAGTTTTAATTTCCTTCCTACCTTGTGGCAATTCATCTAATACCGATATATCTAAATCTCCATACACAGTTAAATTCAAGGATCTCGGGATAGGAGTTGCCGACATAGCCAGCATGTGAGGGTTATTACCTTTATTTCGAAGGATGGCTCTTTGTTCAACTCCAAATCTATGCTGTTCGTCTACCACAGCTAAACCCATATTGGGAATATTAACATCATCCTGAATTAAAGCATGTGTGCCGACTATAATATCGATTTCTTTTTTATTTAATCGTTCCACAATCCTCTTTTTGGCAGATTGATTCATACTTCCAATCAATATCCCCAACGTTATTGTCTTATCGAAAAATGGCAAAGTTAAAATAACATGATTTTCTTGTTTTTCAATAATTTGCCCAAATGAAAACAATCTAGACAAAGTAGCATAATGCTGTTGTGCTAATATTTCAGTCGGCGCCATAACCGCTGCTTGATACCCGTCAAAAACCATGGCAAGAACAGCAATAAGTGCTACGACTGTTTTGCCACTGCCAACATCTCCTTGTAACAACCGATTCATTACAGAGTGACTATTTAAATCGTTTAGAATTTCTTTAATTACTAAGTTTTGTGAATTTGTTAGTTTAAAAGGGAGCAAATCAATAAAAGCATTCGTTTTGTTTAAATCTATATTTACAGCAAAAACATTGCGTTCTGCCTTTTCAGACAATTTCCTCATTAAAACAGCTAATTGAAGCACAAAAAATTCATCAAAAGCCAATCTCCTTCTAGCTTCTTGATAATGTCGAATAGAACTTGGGTAATGTATGTTTTTTATTGCACTGGGAAGATTCATAAAGTTCAAATCTTTTTTTACAGAATTTGGCAAATAGTCGTTTACTTCTTCTGCCATAGAATCAACCGCTCTTTTCACTACACTTCTAATACGCCGCTGGGTGATACCCTCAGTTATCGGATAAACTGGCACCAAACCACTAGTGTGCACCAATGAATCACCTGACTGATTAATTAACTCATACTCAGGCGACTGAAAGGTTATTCTACCTGCAAATAAACTAGTTTTGCCGCTTATAACTAATTTGGCACCAGGCTTAAAAGCACTTAGAATATATGGTTTTTTGTATCCATGCCTAAACCAATTACAGGACACATTACCAGTATCGTCACCTACAATCACCTTAATAGACCATAAGTTAGGCCTAATCTTTTTCAGACTTCCCTCCCATACATTCACCATAACAGTTTGGTCCTGCCCATCCTTTAAGTCTGCTACTTTACGAATATCTCCAAAATCATTGTGTCGATTAGGAACAAAATATAACAAATCGTTGATATCATTTATATTTAATTTAGATAATTCCGACTCAGAAATATTTCTTCGTGTTATACCTTCGATTTGATAAACGCTGTCGGTTAATTTAACAGATGATTTTGAAATCCTATTGGCCTTATTTTTAGAATTTATGGGATCTCTGTTGGTTGAATTTTGGGAAACATCAAATCCATCGATTTTTTTCAAAACACTAGAAATCCATAATTTACGTTTTGATTTTGAAAGATTTGAATAACGAGGCAAATCACCTAATATTGAAGTAAGTTCTTTCTTCCATTTTTTAATAAATGCATCTACCCCGCCAATAACAACGCTATCATCAAAATCAGAGTTTAATTCCTGTTGGAGTATATTCTTAAATGTATTTAACTTAGTTAATTGGGAACGATCTTTTTCACGGATAGCCAAATAGAAACATCCTTTAAATAAAAGCGATTACTCTGTACCAATCCAGTCAGGTAAATATTTTTCGAATGTTATTCTTTTATAACTGCTACGGCAATAGCTTTTGGACCAGCATAAGTACCTACTGTCGGTCCTATACGAGAAACCACCAATCTATCAGGTTCAACAATGTCAGATAATCTATCCAGCATATCATCAGAAATATCTTTATCAGTACTGTAAAACACGGATACGTCTGTAACAGGGGTGAATCCTTTAATAGCTTCTTCTAAACTATTCATAGCTTTCGTAAATGTTCTCGCTTTGCCAAAAGTATCTACAATCCCATCCGCAACCGTCAAAATAGGTTTTAAACTTAGAATCGAGCCAATTAGTGCCCTAGCCTTTCCAATCCTTCCACCTTTTTCAAGATATTCCAAAGTATCTAACACCACAAGAACTTCAGATTTGCTAAGACAATCCTCGATTTCTTTCAACACTTGATCTAAAGTCCCACCATTTTTCGCAATTTTGGCAGCTCTTATAACAATCAATCCCAAAGCCATACTCACGGTAGCACTATCTACAACTTCAATTGGCTTGGTCGCCTCCAATTCACTTTTAGCCTGTATTGCTGAATTATACGTGCCGCTTAATTTTGAAGTTACATGTATAGACACTATTGCATCTGATTCATCCAAGAATTTGTTATATACATCCAAAAATTCACCCGGAGATGGTTGCGAAGTTTTAGGTAGCTCAGAACCATTCAATAATTTCGTGTAAAATTCATCCGTGCCAATATCAATACCATGTTTAAAATTATCTTGCCCAATATGTATATTTAAAGGTACAACCTCTATATCTAACTCTGAAACGATTGATT
>CAZYCG010000068.1:0-7180 GCA_964645865.1 uncultured Dehalococcoidia bacterium
AGGTGACTCCTCATTTGCAATCAGAAGATCGTCAGAAATTAATGTTTCATAGGAACGATTGAATTCACTGATTCTTGATTTTGATAAACAAATAGAAAGTATCTTGAGTCGGGTCCAGAAATCAAATAACTGTTTTATTCGGTAATTGAGTTGAGTTTAAGAGATGGCTCTAACTAAATCGATAATTAATTTAGTGCTAAGTGCGGCTATTTTCTTCAACTATTTCAATCAAATCTTTTACTTTTGAATTGTTATTGTCCAAGCTACCTACGCCTTCATTAAACATTTGCATGCAAAATGGACACGAAACTCCCAAAACATCAGATTTGGTTTTCAGGAATTGCTTAGTTCTTAAGTGATTTACTCTTTTGCCTTTACTTTCTTCAATCCAGGCATGTCCTCCGCCTGCTCCACAGCAAAGAGCTCGTTGTTTGTTAGGTTCCATTTCTTTCAATTCTAAATTAGGTATGAATTCTATCAATTCTCTTGGTGCGGAATAAATATTATTATGCCTTCCAAGATAACAAGGGTCATGGAAAGAAATTTTTAATGTTTCTGGTAAAGATTTAATTTGTATTTTTTTATCTTTTATCAACTGTAAGATGAATTCGCTATAATGGAGAACTTCGTAATCGCCCCCTAGATGGGGATATTCATTTTTTATATTGTTGAAGCAATGAGGACAAGTAGTAACTATTTTTTTGATGTTATATTTATTAAGTGTGTTTATGTTTTGAGTAGCCATAGTTTGATATAAATACTCGTTTCCTATTCTTCTGGCAGGATCGCCGGTACAGGATTCCTCTGAACCTAAAATTGCGAAGTTTATTTTAGCCCGATTAAGAACTTTGGCCATTGCTATTATGCTAGATTGATTATTCTTGTCTAAAGCTGGAGTACATCCTACCCATAGGAGTATCTCTGGATTCTTATTTTCCTTGATAGTTTTCACGTCCAGTCCTTCTGTCCAATCAGTTCTAGTGTAAGGTGTACCTTTCCAAGGATGCCCTCGTTGTTCTAAATTCGTAAGGACGTTTAGTGCTGTTTCCGGCATTTTAGTTTTTTCCATCACGAGATTGCGTCGCATATTGATTATTGGATCTATATGTTCAACTCCGACGGGACATTCCTCTTCACAAGCTCCGCATGTAAGACAGTCCCATAGTGACTCTTGGTCTATTAGGTTATCAATTAATTCTTCTTCTCCTGAAGGAATTTCTTTTGAAGAAGAATTTCCCCTAATGTTATTAATTATATGCATAGGAGAAAGATTTTTGCCTGTTATATGAGCTGGGCAGGCATCTGTGCATCGCCCGCATACAGCGCAAGCATATGAATCTAAAATTTCCTTCCAGGTAAACTCAGAAGGTTTTGATGCTCCGAATACAGGAGCCTCTTCTAGATTTAATGGGGTTGATAAAGTACCTTTGGCTTGAGTATCTCTAAAAAATATACTCAATGGGGAAGCTACTAGGTGCATATGTTTTGAAAAAGGTATATAAATCGCAAATGACAGGATTGCTAATAAATGTAGCCACCAGAAAATAGAATGTAATGTGTTATAGGTTGCAGTACTGATAGCATCACTATACAAAACATGAGCGATAGCCATGCTTATTGGTAGGAATCGATCGATTAGGAGATGTTGAGCAGCAATATAAAATGATTGGGATAGTATTTCAAAGATCATGAGTGAAGCAATAAATCCAAGTATTATAGCTGATTCTGGTTTTTGAGTAAGGTCGAATTTGAGGCGACTTGGTTTAATCAGCCATCTTCTAACTGCTGACCAAATCAGTATGATTAGGAAAATTCCTGATAGTATGTCTATATAAGACAAATAAATGTTCTCAACTGTTTTCCCCAATATATTTCTTGCAAAATCTTGCTGTATCGAATTTCCATATATAAATAGGATGTAGCTTAGTAAAAAGGACAAAAAGCCCCAAAATATTATCAGATGTGCTAACCCTGCCCTGTCCTTTTTTGCTGATGTGCGCTGAAGGACTTTTTGTTGGCCAAATCCTATCGTAAATAGACCCCAAAGCCGGAATAATAGCTTGTCTTTTCGGTTGACAGGTTGAGTTGTAAGCAATTGCCTAATTACTTTTATGTAAAAGATAGCTGAGGAAATTATTAACGATAAAATCGTTAAAATGTAAACTCCAGCCCAAGTGGGTAAAATCCCAAATATATTCTCTGGTGTTGTCATATTAATAGTCGCTCAATCTAATTTCTGCCAAATACTAGTACCAATAAAGAGAAAATAACCCAAAGGATTATTGTACTTAATAAGTGTAAATCCTTGAACCATATTTCTTCAGGATGTTCTCCCTTATTATTTACCGTTACTATCCAAACATACCTGAAAATCCCATAACCAACAAATGGAACTGTTGCTAGCATAAAGTTATTATCCGGTAAATTTGTTGCCGAAACGGTGTAAACCGTGTAGGCAACCATTGTTATAATTCCTAAAGCCGGAATGATTTTATCTATTTTCGAGATTTGATATTTTGCAAGGATTGGTCTTTGTATGGTTGGATGGTTTTTGAAAGTTATCAGTTCGGCTCTTCTTTTTGATATTGCTATCAATAACGCTCCTAATCCTGTGCATATCAATAGCCAATTGGAAACTGGTATATCAACAGCTAATGCACCAGATAAAGCTCTTATTACGAATCCCAAACTTATAGTAATAATATCTACATATAAATGATGTTTCAGAAACTTGGAGTAACTTATCATCAAACCTATGTAAAATAGAAAGGCCGCAAGGACTTTTATATTTATAAAGTATGCAATAATAATGCCTGAAATAAACAATATTATTGCAGATATTATAGCTGGCCCTGTGCCGATAGATTTTGCGGGGATAGGTCTTTTACTTTTGACGGGATGTAGTTTGTCATGGTTTATATCAAGTAGGTCATTTATTATGTAAACTGCTCCTGTAACCAAGCAAAAAGCGATATATGCGGTAGTTGTTTTAATAAATAGAAGTTGAAGAGAAGAAAATTCGGAGAATTGCCATGATTCGTTAACACTGAATAGTAATGGTAAATATATGAGTAGGTTTTTCGTCCATTGCTTCGGTCTCGTCGATATTAATATCGATAAGAATATATTTTTGGAATTAAAATTCATATGATTGGATAGAATATACTTTATAGGCAAATTTATAGCACTAAGTCAGGAATTTGAAAATTGGTTGTGGATTCTCACATATTTAAACATGAACTCGGTTGGATTGGAATCTCTTTTTCGGATATTGGATTGACGAAAATAGTATTACCTACCCAAACATTAGATGAATGCATGAGTCAAATTCAAATTAATACAACTTGTCAAAGTGGTACTAATTTAAATGTTGATAAATTCTTGAGTGAATTTGATAAATATTTAAACGGAGTACCAACAAATTTCAATAAAATCAGAATAGATATTTCGAAAAACTTATCCTTATTTCATAAGGCAGCGTTAATGAAATGTAGGGAAATTCCGTATGGTGAAACACAATCATATGGATGTATTGCAGAAAAAATCGGGAATCCTAAGTCGTCTAGGGCGGTTGGATTAGCTATGGCGCGAAATCCATTGCCAATTATTATTCCCTGCCACCGCGTTGTTAGAAGTGACGGTCGTTTAGGTGGATATGGAGGAAAGCATTCAAATGTTTCGATGAAACAATTATTTCTTGATATAGAGAAGTCCTGTTATTCAGGATGAGGAGAATGCATAAATCATATTTGATTTCCTACGATATGGTAATGGAACCTGATTGGCCAAGCAAGGCTTCTATTTTTTGTTTAAAAAGATCTGTCATTTCGACCTTTAACAGCGGCCATTCCATTATTACCGTTTTGTGCTTTGTAATAATATGAAATTCAATTTTTGAATCTCCTTTAAATTCGGCACAAAGTGAAGCGATTGATTTAAGTAAATCGTGGTCCTCAATTTGGTTACTACTTTCTTTTAACGATATAATTAGTTTCCCAGATTTGTGATTGCCATTTTCACCATTAACCCCATTGTTTATACTATTATTGGACTTTATTGATTGTGACGTGACTGCACCATTTGCTTTTGATTTGCCATTTTGTACTATTGATTCGGCGGGTTCCATTATTGTTTCATTTTTTGAAGGTTCAACATCATGATCAGTTTCATATTCGTAGAGTTTTGCGGAAGAACACGAGATACTCATTTCACCATTTTTAGCTCTTACGGTTCCCACAAGTTCGATTAATGATCCGTGTTTCCATATATTTCCAGATGTATTTATTACGTTGTCCCAAACAAATATATCTATATCTCCATTTAACAATGCTAAAGTAACTATTAAGAATGGTTTGCCTTCTCTGGTTTGTCTTTGAATTACTTGGGATATTTGACCGGCTATCGTGATTTTTTTTCGGACCAAGTTTTCGTTTATTTCATTTATAGATGCGATTGTTTGACTGTTTTTTGAAGCGATAATGTGGTTTAGTTTATTTGATGTTGATAGGTTGACTCCTAATAATTCATTTTCCCAATCCTGTTTATCTGTGTCGGTTGTTTCTATTTCAGGTATATTAATTTGAGATAAATCCATTTCAACAGTATCTCCAAACATATCAAACATGGATGTTTGTGATGAATTTTTGAGAGATTGGGATTCCTGCGCCAAACTGATTATTTTATCAATTGATGAAAGGATTCCATTCCTGCTGGTATTTATAGAATCAAAGGCGCCAACTTTAACTAGGCTTTCTAAGGTTTTTTTATTGAGTTGAGTGAATTTTGCATTTTCGCACATGTCTTCTATAGATTTGAATTTGTTGTTGGTATCTCGCGATTTTATTAAATCCGTTAATGCCAAAGCTCCTACATTTTTAATTTTTCCTAAACCAAATCGCACACTTTTATCACCGTTATTATTGGATTCTATGCTGAAATCAATTTCACTTGAATTGATGTCAGGCTGTAATATTTTTATACCTAATCTATTACATTCTGAAACTGCAGAAGATAATTTGTCTGAATTACCTGAATAGGCATTTAAAAGACAAACCATATATTCAATTGGGTAATTAGCTTTGAAATATCCTGTCCAATAAGATATTAAACCATAACTCACAGAGTGAGCTTTCGGAAATCCATAGCCGGCGAACGGTTCTATTAGTGCAAATACCTTTTCGGCTAAATCTTTTGGGTGACCGTTATCAATCGCACCTGATATGAATTTGTCTTTTTCTGCCGCCATGATTTCAGGTATCTTTTTACCCATGGCTTTTCTCAGGATATCAGCTTCACCCATTGAATATCCTGCGAATGATTGGGCAATGAAAAATACTTGATCCTGATAAACAATCACCCCGTAAGTTTCCTCTGTTACATCTTTCAAGATTTGGTGTAAATATTTAACTTCAATTTGACCGTGTTTAGCTTTGATGAACGTATCTATATGTTCCATTGGTCCAGGTCTATACAAAGCTATCATTGCAGCTACGTCCATCAATGAAGTAGGCTTTAAGTCTTTTATGTATCTAGTCATTCCTGAACCTTCAAGTTGAAACACGCCAGATGTTTCTCCATTAGATAGTAAGTCAAATGTTTTGACATCATTTAATGGAACTGAATCTAAGTCTAAATCAATACCGTGATTTAATTTAACCAATTCTATTGTTTTTGAAAGTATTGTAAGATTAATTAGTCCCAAAAAGTCCATTTTGAGCAAGCCTAGTGCTGATAATGAATCCATGTCGTATTGTGTCATGGAGACAGACCCTTCTTCTCCTTTTGTTGGTTTTTGTAAGGGTACATATTCGTTTAATGGATTCTCTGAAATTACCACACCAGCTGCATGGGTACTTGAATGGCGGATGGTTCCTTCAAGATATGTAGCTGATTTTACTATTTTGTTTATGTCAGAATCCGAATCGATAATTTCTTTCAATTCAGAAGTTTCTGATATGGCTTCTTCAATAGTTATATTAAGACGAGTTGGAATAAGTTTTGCTATCCTATCGACGTCAGGATACGGTATTGCTAGAGCTCTTCCTACGTCTCTTATTGAGGCTCTTGCTCCCATCGTTCCAAATGTTATAATTTGCGCCACATGGTCTTTACCGTATTTGTTAACAACATAATCGATTACTTCTGACCTACGGTCATCTTGAAAATCCATGTCAATATCAGGCATCTCTTTACGTTCAAGGTTCAAGAATCTTTCAAATACTATGTTATATTCTAGCGGGTTGATATTGGTAACTCCGAGTGAGTATAGTACCAAGCTACCTGCTGCACTGCCTCTTACTGCAATTTTAATATCTGATTTATTTGCGAAATGAGTAATATCCCAAACAACCAAAAAATAATCTGCATATCGTGTTTGAATTATGACATCTAATTCTTTTTTCAACCGCTCTTCTTCAATATGGGTTATGTTATCAATACGATTTTTAAGTCCTTCCCAACATAATTCGCTGAGATATTGTTCCGCAGGAATATTATCAGGAGTTTTGAATTTTGGTAGCTGAGGTGTATCCAAATCGATTTTAACATCACATTCATCTGCTATTTTCATTGTATTAGATATTGCCTCTGGAACATCTTTGAACAATGAAGCCATTTCATCTGGGCTTTTCAAATAATATGAATTATCTTCCATGCGCAATCGGCCATTATCGTTTACATTAGTGTTTGTATGGATACATACTAGTAAGTCTTGGTAATCTGCATCCTCTTTTTTAACATAATGGCTATCATTGGTAGCTACAACTGGCAAATTAAGTTCTTTGTGCAAATTAATCAGACCAGAGTTAATGGCAGGCAGGTCATCTACATGATCGTGATTCATTATTTCAAGGTAATAATCACCAAATGTGGTTTTGTACCAATTAGCAGTTTCTTTGGCTTGCTCTATATTCCCTTGGCTAATAAGTTCAGGTACCTCACCACTCGGACATCCAGATAATACGATTAATCCTTCACTGTATTTTGCTAGCAGTTCTCTATCAACCCGAGGTTTGTAATAGAACCCCTCTAAGTTAGCAAGGCTTACTAATTGTACCAAGTTAGAGTACCCTTTATTATTTTTTGCAAGTACCGTTAAATGGTAAGGAGATTTTTCTGAAGGAATTTTATCGAACCTACTTTTTCTTGCCACATACATTTCGCATCCGATAATTGGTTTTAT
>CAZYCG010000069.1:0-7177 GCA_964645865.1 uncultured Dehalococcoidia bacterium
TCCATGTCAAAATTTTTTGTTTGCAGATGTCCATGGTGATATTGGGTATTTGATGCGAGGCAAGATGCCAACCAGAAAGATGCAAAATGCTTGGGTGCCTGTACCAGGTTGGACTAACGAATTTGAGTGGAATGGATACATACCTTTTAACCAATTGCCTAGAAAACGCAACCCAAGAGAAGGTTATATAGCTACTGCAAATAATAGGATTGTAGGTAAAGACTTTCCTTTTTACATAGGATTATTTTTTAGTGCTGATCATAGAATAAATCGGATTATTAAAAAGATTGAAGCATTAAGGAACGCTTCTATAGAAGATATGTCTGATATCCATGCAGACGTATCTTCTATACCATCTTCAGAGTGTATTGATATGATAAACAAGATTCGAACAGAGGATGAATTTCTAATCAGGGCAAAAAACTTTATTTCAAATTGGAATGGATTAATGGCTAGCGACTCAATAGGAGCTTCAATATACAGTGCATTCCGATTAAAATTTAATGTTAATATAGTTGAACTTCTTTTCGGAAAATTGTCAGCTGAAGCTTTGGACGCTAATGGCAGAGGAGCACCATTCCATATAAGATTGTTAACTGATTGGATTATTAGGAATAGAAAACAAAATGAATTAAGACACTTGATTTGTTTAGATGAGATGGAAGATATTGTCATTCGTTCTTTTTCAGAAGGCATAGAGTATCTAGTTGATTTAATGGGTGAAGATATAGATGTTTGGCAATGGTCGCGTATTCATAGGACATCTCATAATCATGAACTTTCAGACCAATATCCAAATTTAAAATGGCTTTTAAATCCATTATCTGTAGCAATGAGTGGAGATGGTGATACACCGCTTTCAGCTTCATATGCACTGCCTGGGCCTTTTACAGTTACGGGAGCGTCGGTTGCGAGATATATATTTGATTTGTCAGATTGGGATAATTCAAAATGGATTACCCCATTGGGAAGTTCAGGTAATCCATTGAGTTCTCATTATTTGGACCAAAATCCGATATGGGCAAAAAACAATATGATAGATATGCAATACAGTTGGCAAACCATATTTGCAACAGCGAAGGTTAAACAAACTATTTCATCTCTTTAAATACAAATTTGAAAAATTAATGGAGTATCAAAGTATGCAATCACAAATTCATTATCAGGGGTCGCACCAAGAATATGATGTTATATGTGAAAAAAATGTGCAAATTAAAATGTCTGATGGTTGTAACATGGCAACTGACATTTATTTTCCGGCTATTGAAGGACGAATAATAGAAGATAAGTTTCCAATAATATTGGAACGTACTCCATACAATAAATCATTGCCGAACACGGTTTTAAATGGAAAATATTTTGCGCGACGTGGTTATATTGTTGCTTTCCAAGATGTACGTGGCCGATATGAATCTGAAGGAGAATGGTATCCATTTGCAAAAGAGGCTCCTGATGGTTTTGAAACTGTCGAATGGTTGGGAAGTCAAAAATGGAGTAACGGTAAAGTTGGTACGATAGGTGGTTCTTATTGCGGCAGTGACCAAGCAGCGCTGGCCACACTGAATCCAAGCCACCTTTCATCAATGGTTGTTGCTGTTGGAGCTTCTAACTATTTTCATAGCTCGATGAGACAGAATGGAGCATTGGAACAAAGATTTCTTGTTTATATTTATAGAATGGCAATGACTTCTAAAGAGGCACTAAAAGATGCCTCTTTATACGAATCTTTAAGAAATTCTTATGAGAATAATATGTATGAGATTGTAAAGCATTTTCCAATTAAGAAAGGAAGTACTATTTTGAAGGAATTGCCATCATACGAACAGTGGGTTGTTGATATAGCTAGTCAGGGTGAATATAACGATTATTGGAAACAAAGAGGATATGCAATATCAGAATATTATGATGAACATGCGGATATACCAACGCTTTATTGGGGTGGGTGGTATGATTCCTACGCAAGGAATACTTGTGAAAGTTTTATGAAATTAAAGAAAATGAAAAAATCGCCCCAGTATTTACTTATGGGACCTTGGACCCATGGTAAATATAGCGAAAGTTTTTCAGGAGAATTAGACTTTGGCATTGAATCAGTAGTAGACCATAATGAAATGCGATTAGCTTGGTTTGATTATTGGTTAAAAGGAATGAACAGTGAGGTAATAAATTGGTCTCCTGTGCGGTTATTCACTATGGGTACTGGGTCCCATCTAAAAGAAAGAGCGAATGGTTCAAGTAGGATTGAATATGGAGGTTATTGGCGCAACGAGAAAGAATGGCCTACCACAGATACCGTTATGACTAATTATTACTTGCATGACAAGTTGATTCTTAAAAATTCAAACACTTATGAAGGCGAAGGGAGTACTGAATATACATACGACCCACTGAATCCAGTGCCGACCATAGGTGGAGGTATATCTGCAGCGGATAACGTCATGCCCCCGGGTGGGTTTGATCAAGTAGGTAGAAAAGAGCTTGTAGGTTGTATTGATAATCAACCTCTTATTATGAGAGCAGACGTGTTGAGTTTTCAAACTACTGAATTAAATAAAGATACTGAACTGACTGGGCCAATCTTTGTTCATTTATGGGTATCTACTTCTGCTAAAGATACAGATTTCACAGCTAAATTGATCGATGTTTTTCCCAGATCTTCTGATTATCCTGAAGGTTTGGCTATAAACATCTCTGATTCTATTATTAGAACTCGTTATCGTAGCAGTTGGGAGAAACCGGAATTGATGAACCCCGGTGAAATTGTTGAAGTAGTGTTTGAAATGTATCCTACCTCTGTTATATTCGCTAAATCCCATAAGATCAGATTGGATATAAGTAGCAGCAATTGGCCTAGGTTTGATGTTAATCATAATACAGGAAAAGATTTGGGGTTAGACAGGACTTTCGAAATCGCTAATCAAACCATATATCATTCATCTAAATATCAATCACACATAAAATTACCAATTAAAACAAAATAATTTTACGATACCATTCAAGTGATTTTGGTTAGAAAATTGTATTGATATAATATTATGTGTATCAAGTGATTTATTTGTGTAGAGTTTTAATAGATTGGAGTACGTGATTCCTTATGGATATAAAAGAAGAAGTCAAAGAGCTTTTGGATAAAATATCAAATTTAATGGTGCGTCTTTGACGTAGAGTCTAAAAAGAAAGAAATAATTCAACTTGAGAAGCTGTCTTCGGATGAATCGTTTTGGTTAAATTCTCAGGCTGCAGGTCAAAAAATGAAACGATTAACAATGTTAAAGGATGACGTTGTTAATCTTGAAAATTTGCAAAAAGAAGCTAGTTCAATTGTCGAATTCTATGAATTGGCGATTCAGGAAGATGACCAATCCTTAATAGTAGATTTAGATTCAGAACTACAAATTTTAACTGGTAAAGTCAATAAAATTGAATTTACGGCAATGTTCTCAGGCCAATATGATAGGAGGAATGCTTTGCTGGCGGTACATGCTGGTTCTGGAGGAGTTGAAGCACAAGATTGGGCTTCAATGTTGCTCAGAATGTATATTAGATGGGCTGATCAAAAAAAACTTGCAAATAAAGTGATGGATGTTTCTCCTGGTGAAGAGGCTGGTATAAAAAGTGCATATTTGCAAATTACGGGAGATTTTTCATATGGATATATGAGGTCAGAGCGTGGAGTACATAGGCTTGTTAGAATGTCTCCTTTTGACGCAGATCACGCTAGACATACTTCATTTGCATTAGTTGAAGTAATGCCAGAAGTTGAAATGGGATCAGATGTTGAGCTAGACCAAAACGATGTCAGGGTAGATGTATTTAGGGCTGGGGGACATGGTGGTCAAAGTGTGCAGAAAAACTCTACAGCAGTTAGAATGACACATATACCTACCGGAATTAAAGCTATTTGCCAAAACGAACGATCTTTACACCAAAACAAAGAAATAGCTACTAAAATTTTATTATCTCGCTTAATGGAAAGAGAAATGAAAATACAAGCTGAAGAAAAGTCAAAGATAAAGGGCGACCATGTTTCTGCTGAATGGGGGAATCAAATAAGAAGTTACGTACTTCATCCGTATCAAATGGTTAAAGATCATAGAACTAATTTCGAGATGTCCGATTCAAACAAGGTTTTAGATGGAGAGATTAATGGTTTTATAAATTCTTATTTGAAAACAGGATTGAATTAATAAGGTATAGAATAGTAAAAAAACAGATAACTTTATTCGATTATAATCGTTAATAAATAAAAGGACATATAATTGGCTTAAAGGTGGATATTAGTATGAAAAAAATTAATCGATATTTATTGGTAGGTATTATCATAGGAGTGTTAGGTTTGTTTGGTTGTGGTGGAGATGACGTAACGCCTGAAAATATTAATACCGTAGAAGAAATTAAGACTGAAAGTACAGCTTCGGAATCAACTGCGGTTTTTAGGCGGTTTTGGAGTGATCCTCCTACGCTTGACCCTCATCTTACATCTGATACTACGTCTGCAGGTATTGTAGTTGAAGTATTTAGTGGACTAGTTTCATTAAACACTGAGTTGCAGATCATACCGGATGTAGCGGAAAATTGGAGCATTGAAAATGGAACAATATATACATTTACCATAAGAGATAATGCTAAATTCCATAATGGGAATAAGATTACATCTCAAGATTTTAAATGGTCAATTGAACGAGCGGCTGATCCTGCTACAGCGTCACCAGTAGCAGATGTTTATCTGAATGATATCGTTGGAGCAATGGATTTCATTGATGGTAAAACAGATGAAATATCTGGGATTAAAGTTATTGATGATCGTACTTTGCAAATTACAGTTGATGCACCAAAGCCATATTTCTTGGCAAAACTAACATATCCTACAGCATTTGTTTTGGATAAAGAAACTGTTGAATCGGGAGGTAGAGATTGGTGGATAGATAATCCTGTAGGCAGTGGGCCGTTCAAATTAGATGAATATAAAATTGGTGAAAGGATTGTGCTGGTTAAAAATGATGATTATTATCGAGAACCAGCCAAAATTGCTAAAGTATATAATCATCTTGCTGGTGGTCAGGGAATGGCTATGTACGAAAATGATGAAATTGATGTTGTTGGTGTTAGTATGTTTGATTTGGATAGAGTATTGGATCCCGAAGAGCCTTTGAATAAAGATTTAAGAGCAGTACCACCATCATTTCAAATTGGATATATAGGTTTTAACGGGGCGATAGCACCTTTTGATGATCCGAAATTTAGACAAGCATTAAATCATGCAGTTGATAAGGAGTTAATCGCGAAAGAAGTAATGTCAGGTTTAATCAAACCAGCTTATTCAATTTTACCAAAAGGTTTTCCAGGACATAGTCCAGATGTGGTTGGTTTGAATTATAATCCTGAACTAGCTAAAAAATTAATGTCAGAATCACAATATTCAGATGTTGCCACCAGGCCCAGAATAACAATAAGTGTCCCTGGTACTGGAGGAACTATAGGTTTGGATTTAGAGGTGATAATTGAAATGTGGAAACAGGTTCTTGGAGTTGAGGTTGATATTCAACAAGTCGAATGGGCTACATATTTAGATGAACTTGATAAACAGTCTTTTCAAGCTTATGCAGGTTTGGGTTGGTCGGCGGATTATCCAGACCCTCAAGATTTTTTAGACATATTGTTTCATTCAGAAAGTAGTATGAATCATGGAGCATATGCAAATAAAGAGGTGGACGCGCTATTAGAAAGAGCTAGAATAGAACCGGATGTTATAAATAGAATGTCTCTTTACAACAAAGCCGAGCAGTTGATATTAGATGATGCGGCTTGGTTGCCTTTGTGGTTTACCGGAGATAGTTATATATTGGTTAAACCTCATGTTAAAGGATTTGAAATGACGCCTATGATCATCCCGAAGTTACACTTGATAAATTTGGATAGTTAAAGTTAAATAATTTACGAGATGGGTTTATTCGGGAATATATAATTGGGAATCGTTTGATAAATGGGGATGTATATAGCTAGAAGATTATTTTGGTTGCCGGTTTTATTATTTGCTGTTTCATTGATAACATTCTATTTGTTCAGAGTAGCTCCAGGGGATCCTGTAACAGTAATGCTTGGTGCAAAAGCACGGCCAGAAGCTGCTGAAAGATTAAGGCAGGAACTAGGTTTGGATCGACCATTTTGGGTCCAATATTCTGACTACGTTTTTAATTTCGCAATGGGTGATTTTGGAGAAAGTTTAAGATATCCAGGACAATCTGTGAAAGATTTAATAATTCCTAAAATGTGGGTGTCAGCACAACTAAGCTTTGTAGCCTTAGCGATTAGTGTGATATTTGGATTGCCGTTGGGGTTTTATGTTGCTCATAAACAAGGTCATGCAATAGACCCTATTGTTATAATAGCTGCACTTTCATTAATGGCTATATTGCCTATGATTAGTGTGCCGACTCTATTGTGGATATTTTGTTTGAAATTGGGATGGGTGCCTTGTTCCGGGTGGGGAGGGCTATGGGACACGAGAATCATTATTCCTGCAATTACATTGGGAACACCAGGTATAGCATTTTTTGTAAGGCTTATGAGAGCTAGTACTCTAGATGTTTTAGGCCAGGACTTTGTCAGAACAGCCAAATCAAAAGGTTTGGGGATATTTACCATAGATGCTAGGCATGTTCTTAGAAATGCAATAATCCCTATTGTTACTATATTGGCTTTTTCATTAGCGGGTTTAATAGGAGGAGCATTGATAACGGAGAGGATTTTGGGTATTCCTGGAATCGGGTATTTCGCTGTGGAATCAGTATTTCAAAGAGATTTTCCTGTTTTAATGGCTATTACTATGATTGCGGCTACATTTTTTGTGATAGGTACTTTATTAGCAGATATATGTTATACGTTAATCGACCCTAGAATAAGATATAACTAGCAAGGTTAAGTGAATTGGTAACTTTAGACGAAATAGAATTAAATGAAGATAAACCAAAAGGACATTTTTCCAGAGCTTTATCTAGACTATTTAGAAAAAAAATTGCAGTTTTTTGCCTAATAGTAATAACCATTATTTATTCCTTAGGGATATTTTCACCTGTTATTTCTAGATATTCTTATTCAGAACCAGATTATCAAGCAATTCGCCAACCTCCGAGTTGGGACCATTGGGCTGGTACTGATAGAGCAGGAAGAGATTTGT
>CAZYCG010000070.1:0-7154 GCA_964645865.1 uncultured Dehalococcoidia bacterium
TATCGATTGGAATATCAATTGGTTGTTTACACATACTATATCTGATTAAAACAACCACATTGATAGAACAACGTTATTTAAACATTCTTTCAATGGCTATTTTCTCCTTAGCAATAATAATGATTCTTCCAGTATTTTCAATTTATTCTAATTTTAAATCTCTAAATCAAACCCAAATAAATCCAGCCATCTCTTATATCGATGAGATGATTGAAAATATACCACCTAAATCAGTAATCTTAGCTAATACTGACAAAGAGGTTTTTTCGTTATGGTACGCCCAGCATATATTGAATCCCGAACATGATATTAAGGTAATAGCTTTACCACTAATGCAGTATGACTGGTATCGCTCACAAATCAAACTTCTATTTCCAAATAACATACCTGAAATTTCCGAATACGATTTATCAAATAATGTCTATGATATTGTGGAATATAATAATTCTAATGGCGTAGTAGTTTATACTACGACTTATAATGCACATTGGGACCCAAAACTTTTAACTGAAATAATAATAAACGCTAAATTATACGAACTAATTTTAAATCCTAAGTAATAGCTATAGCTTTCTGGTTATTTCAACAGAAGCATTCGATAAAAAGCTACCTTTAATAGGGACATCTGGCTTTGATATTTTTATTCTAACTGCAATTTCCGGCCAATTACCAAGAATCGAATCGGCAATTTTTTCAGCGAGAGTCTCAATTAAATTCTGGCTTTTGCCTTCCAAAATTTCTTTGGCAATTTTGTAAACAATGGAATAATTAATTGTATCTGAAAGATCATCTGAATTGCCTGCTAACCTTAAATCACAAAACAAGTCAATATCAACTACAAATTTCTGCCCTTTTACTTTTTCTTCCTCGTTGACACCGTGATATCCAAAAAACACCATCCCTTCTAACTTTATTAAATCTGCAGGCATAATTTCTATTCTCTATCCCTTATACTGTCAAGCATATCTATTACCGCTTGGGCACGTTTGACGACTGGAACATCTATAACCAAACCATCTAAACCAATCGCACCTTTTCCTAATTTAACGGCTTTTTGATATTCGTTTACAATATGTTTGGAATATTCAATCTCTTCTGCTGAAGGAATGAAACCATTATTTATAGCTTCTATTTGATCTGGATGTATTGCAAATTTGCCGGTAAATCCAATTGATTTAGCCGTTCCGACATCTGCCTTTAAACCCTCATTATTTTTAAATTCAAAATATGGAGTGTCTAGCGCCAATAAATTAGCAGATCTAGCTGCCACAGCAACGCAATGGCGAGCAAATACAATTTCTGAATCATCAGACCTCCTATTTATGGCCATGTCATTCGTATAATCTTCTGCACCAAATGCCAAAGCTAATATCCTAGGAGAAGCCATAGCAATTTCTCTAACATTAATAATGGATTCAGCCGTTTCAATCCATATTACTAATTTAGTAGAACCAATTTCATAACCATGATTAACCTCTGCAACTGCTATTATTTCACTCAATTTATTTATGTCCCTGGACGAACTAACCTTACCAACAGATATACCAAAAACCTTATGAGTCAAAGCTACTTTAATATCTTCATAAGCCAATCCACTATTCAGTGAATTTATTCTAGGAATAATGGGAACACCTAAGCTTAATAAATTTTCCATTACTTCATTAATATGTTTTCTTGCATTTCGTTTTTCTGATAATGGAACTGAATCTTCCATATCTGGTATAAAAGCATCTGGGGAATATTTATTAGCCTTAGCTAACATATCAGGTCTATTACCAGGTATAAAAAGTAAACTACGAAGAATCTTCATTTGAATTAACCTATATAATGTTGAATTAAAAAATTATATCATTTCACAAACATGAAAATTGCCAACTAAAAAATAACCAACACAACTATTGAATATCAACAAAAATCAAAACAAACAAATCATATCAATTATACCTATAAATGATTTGCCAGAAATTAAACCCAACGATAATTTAGGCCAATTAATTATCGAAAAATCTGATTTTAATGAAGTGAAAATCATTAATGGTGATATTTTAGTAATAACTCAAAAATTAGTTTCTAAATCAGAAAACAGAACAAAGAAATTGTCTGAAGTAATCGCTTCCCCAGAAGCTCAATCACTTTCGATAAAGATAAATAAAGACCCGAAACTGATAGAACTAATTCTCAGGGAAAGCTCTCGAATAGTCGCTATGGATACAAAACGTGGTTTGATTATAACTGAGACCAAACATGGATTTATATGCGCAAATAGCGGAATAGATTCTTCTAATATATTAGGAGATGACGAAGTATCACTCTTGCCAATTAACCCAGATTTATCAGCCAAGAAAATCCGAGAAACAATTGTCTGTCAAACTCATTTAACCAAACTTGGGATAATAATTACAGACACTTTCGGAAGGGCTTGGAGAAACGGGCAAACAAATGTCTGCATTGGACTTGCCGGATTACATCCAATAAAGGACTACAGAGGATTTACTGACGACCATGGATCGATTTTGACTTCTACTGAGATAGCCATAGCAGACGAAATTGCTTCAGCTGCGGAACTTGTAATGGGTAAAACAAATCGTGTTGGAGCCGCTATATTACGCGGCTACAGGTTTGACGCTACACAAACAGGAAAATCTGAAAATCTCATACGAGACAGTAAACAAGATCTATTTAATCAAGGTAACTTTCTCTAATCAGAGGATATTTGCCCTGCGGAAATATCATATCCCCAAGCAGATGTTTCTACATAATTGCTAAATTCACTAGTGGCACCACAAATATCACATTTACCGCTACTTGCCGGCCCATTAGGTGCTTCAATAATCCATTGATGAGACTTGTTTTTTTTGCATGGTATTATTGGAACTTCATTTTCTTCTTCAACATTTTCAACTTGGGAATCTTTGGGTTTCATTAATTAATCTTCTCCTCAAAATCAACTTTACCGATGCCTATAATTTAATTATATACTTAAAGTACTCTCCAATAAATCCTATGCTTTTATAAGAGATATAAATTCTCCAGATTTTACCACCTTTAACATTTTCGGGTCATCTATAAATTTCCCAAAAACAGCAACTTCACTTGCAGGCCGAATTTCATTAGGCGTACTCATTGGCGTTTGTCCAAAAAATAAACATATCGCTTGACCAGGAGGCCAAAAAGCTACGTCACCTATCTCAACGATTTGTTGCAAATCACTAGTTTGACTTTCAATATCAGTTTGGAAATAAATCTCATCGCCCCATAAACTTACTGATGCTTCTATTGGAAGTTTATTCCATACCAAATCAGCTAATTGAGTAGCATCAATTTTTATTTTGAAATCCAGTTCGTTAATTTTAATTATTATTGTCCTGTCTTCCATAATTTAATTAATTATTTTTGTTCCTTTCGGATCATAAAATGCTGATAAACTTGCTTGAGCAGTGTATTTTTGTCCCATCAGTTCAATTTGGTATGACCCATCTTTTACGTATTCTTTTGATATCCCTTCGTCCGACTCTACATATCCCATAGCGACGGAACATCCTAAAGTATGACCATAATTAGCACTTGTGGTTCGTCCAACCAACTTACCATTTCTGTAAATTGGCTCCTCTCCCAAAAGCAATGTATCTGAATCATCTAATCTAAACATAACCAATCTCTTTTTTATATTTTCGCTACGTTGCTTAAGCAAAACATTCTTGCCAATAAAATCCGACTTCGAAAAATCAACTGCGAAACTTAATCCAGCTTCAATAGGGGTATCTTGGTCTATTATATCGGTGCCCCAAGCCCTATAACCTTTTTCTATCCTTAAAGAATCCATTGCAAAAAATCCCGCATGAATCACTTCTAATTGGCTACGATTACTCATTATATTTTCATAAACATTTTTGGCTGATTCAACAGGGATATATAATTCCCAACCCAATTCTCCCACGTACGAAACTCTTAAAGCTAATATCTGAATATAACCCAAATACACATATTGTGCTGTCATGTAAGGGAATTCTTCGTTCGACATATCAGCATCAACAACTTGATTTAATAATTGTCTAGAATCCGGTCCCATTACTCCGAGCACAGCATAACTTGAACTAACATCTGTCACAAAACAATGTGCACTTTGGGGTATATGACTTTTAATCCACCGTAAATCTCTAGTTGCAGTTGAAGATGAAGTAACTATCATATATTTGTCATTTTCGATTCTTGTGACTGTTACATCAGCTTCAATTCCTGCCCTATCATTCAACATTGCTGTATATACTACAGTGCCATTATTAACAGCTACGTTATTAGCACATATGTTTTGGAGAACGTTTTCAGCATCATTCCCTTCCACTATAAATTTTGCAAACGCTGTTTGATCAAACAATCCAACACCGTTGCGAACAGCATTATGTTCGCTAGCTGAATAATCAAACCAATTTTGTTTCCCATATGAATATTGCATCTTAGGTTCGACTCCAACTGGCGCATACCAGTTTGGTCTTTCCCATCCAGCATGTTCGCCAAAACATGCCCTATTTTGTTCGTGATACGAATGTAATGGAGATTGTTTAACATTTCTAGCACTTCTCGGTTGCAGATGAGGCCAGTGCATATCATAAACACTACCTACTCTTTCCTTAATCCTATCTCTCAAATAGGAAGGGCTGTTATGAAATGTAGAAAATCTGGATATATCCACTTCAGCTAAATCCATCGTTGGGTACCCGGCAACAATCCATTCAGCTACTGCCTTACCCACTCCCGCACCTGCTGCTATCCCTGAAGAGTTTAAACCGGCGGCCACAAAAAAATTCTTTATTTCCGGTGCTTCACCCATTAAATAATTATTGTCCGGAGTAAAACTCTCTGCACTAACATAAAATCGGTTAATACCCGATTTTTCCATTGCAGGAACCCTTTTAATAGCAGCATCCCAAAATATCTTAAAATGTTCCCAATCTGGATCAAGTAATCCAAAATGATAATCTTCGGGTATTGAACCTCCTCCCCAAGGTTTAGCTAAAGTCTCAAAACCCCCCATTAATAGTGAATCGGAGTCACTCACATCTCTTCTGAAATATATCTGGTCATCTGGTACTCTAAGCGATTTCATATCTTTAGATATATCTATCTTATTTGTAACCAAATACATGTGCTCAGCACCATACAAAGGTATATTCACTCCACACATCAATCCAATTTCCCTCGCCCACATTCCCGCTGCATTCACTATATATTCACATTTAACAGTGCCCTGGTCAGTTATTATTGCCGATACACAGTTATTAGTTGTTTCAATATCTAAAACTTTTACATTTTCAAATATCTGAGCTCCATTATCTTGAGCAACTCGTGCCATAGCTAAAGCTGTTTTTGCTGGGATAGTTTGACCATCTTTAGGAATATGTATAGCCCCTTTCAAATCTTCTGTGTAAAGTCCTGGCCACATTTCACCAGCTTCCGGCACAGATATTTCTTCTATATCTATCCCATAAGACTTACCCAGAGAAGCTATCTTTCTCAATTCCGCTAATCTTCCTTGTGTTTTAGCAACAGTGATGCTACCGGTTTGATTAAATCCAACGTGATATCCAGTTTCCTTTTCAAGTCTGGAATACAAATCAGTTCCATACCTAGCAATATCAATCAAAGTCCTAGTATTTCTTAATTGCGTAACTAATCCAGCTGCATGCCAGCTAGTACCACCCGTAAGAGTTTTACGTTCAAACAATGCTATGTCTTTCCAACCTAACGCAGCTAAATGATAAGCCAAACTGCAGCCAGCTATTCCACCACCAATTATTGCAACTCTGACGTTTTTAGGAATTGTCGTATCCAATCTAATCTCCTGTTAATTCAAAAAGCCAAGTATAAATTATGCTATATATTTTCGGTAACAAGATCGCCCATTTCAGATGTGGAAACAAATTTCCCTTTTTCTGAAGTAATATCAGCACTCCTGTATCCCATTTCCAATACAGTATTTACTGCCTGATTAATTGCTTCTGCTTCTTTAAACAATCCAAACGAATACTCTAACATTAAAGCAGCACTTAAAATAATCCCAATTGGATTAGCAATAGATTTACCCGCAATATCAGGTGCACTTCCATGAATTGGCTCATACAAGCCAACTCTATACTGTTTTGATTGGTCCTTAGAATAAGCTAAACTAGCTGAAGGCAACATCCCTAAAGAACCAATTAAGACACCAGCTTCGTCTGACAAGATGTCACCAAAAGTATTTTCTGTTACGATAACATCAAATCTTCCAGGTTGGCTTATCAATTGCATAGCTAAGTTGTCTACGTAAATATGGTCAAGTTCCACTTCTGGATAATCATTTGAAATTTCTATAGCTAGTTCTCTCCACAACCTACCAGTTTGCAAAACGTTTGCTTTATCTGCTGAGGTGAGCTTCGATCTTCTGGTTTTAGCCAATTCAAAACCAACACGCAATATCCTACTAATTTCAAATTCTGAATATTGGAGAGTATCTATACCATGTCTTTGACCATCATCTACCCATCTCTTTTTGGGTTGTGCAAAATATAATCCTCCGGTTAACTCTCTAAGAATCACCATATCTACATCTTTAACTAGTTCTTCTTTTAATGGACTAGCCGACGATAATGCTGGAAATATTTTTACTGGCCGTAAATTAGCAAATAGCTCCATTGATTTTCTTAGAGTCAAAATACCATCTTCTGGCCTAACTTTTGCATTCATATCATCCCATTTAGGACCGCCAACCGCCCCAAACAAAATACCGTCAGAATCTTCGCACAATTTCAATGTTTCTGCTGGGAGTGGAGTCCCATCTGAATCGATTGCATTTCCGCCGATGTTTCCGTAATCCAACACAAATTCGTGCTCGAATTTAGAACCTATTTTGTTAAGAACTTTCACAGATTCAGGAATGATTTCTTCTCCAATACCATCACCTGGAAGTACTGCTATTTTAAATCTCATGTCATACTCCTAAAAACCTATCCAACAACTATATTGATCAATTTTTTTTGTATATATATACATCTTTTTATAGACTTACCATCTACATATTTGAAAATGTTATCTCGACTTAGCGCTATTTCTTTAGCTTGACTTTCATCTATCGTTGCGTCTGCCAAAACTTTATCCCTAACTTTACCATTAATCTGAAT
>CAZYCG010000071.1:0-7150 GCA_964645865.1 uncultured Dehalococcoidia bacterium
CATAGAGATGGTCTACCAATTGGAGTCCTTCCCGTAGATGCAGTTTATACCCCAATTAAAAAAGTGAATTACTCTATCGATACTATACGAGTGGGAAATCAAACCGATTGTGAAAAAATAACTCTAGAAGTATGGACCGATGGTTCGATATCCGCAATTAATGCAATAGAAACCGCTGCAAATACACTAGTCAACCATTTTTTCATATTTGCAAATGCAAGTAAATCCAATGAATCTCATGGCGATTCCCAAGAGTCTAACTTATCTATATCTCCAGAACAATTTAATATTTCAGTAGAAGACCTTTCTCTATCTGCAAGAACATTAAATTGCCTTAAAAGAACTGGAATCAATAAAATTGGTGACGTTATAGAATACACTGAAGAAGATTTACTTAAAATCAGAAATTTTGGACTAAAATCCTTTAATGAACTATATGACAGGTTACAAGAACTTGATTTAGTACCCGAAAAATGGGTTAAAGAACCAAATCAAACAGATGGGTAGAAATTATTAAAACATCTAAAAGGAAAGGATAATGAGACATAAACTAGCAAAGGGTAAGCTTTCCCGACCAACACAACACAGGCTGCTCATGTTAAAAGGTGCAACAATGGACCTATTAAAATATGAGTCAATTCAAACAACCGAAGCAAAAGCTAGAGAAATAAAAAAAATGACCGAAAAAGCTATTACCACCGCAAAGAAACCTGGGTTAAACAGCAAACGTTTAGCTGGCAAAATAATTTCAGATAAATCAGTTTTGGATAAACTATTCGAAGAAATAGCTCCTCGGTATGAATCTAGATCTGGAGGATACACAAGAATAACAAAATCTGCAAAAAGAAAAGGAGATGGAGCTGCCTTAGCGGTTATAGAATTAGTTTCTTAATTAGTAAAATGAAGAAAATAGCACTCATTGTCGAATATGAAGGTAGCCTATACAAAGGTTTTCAGAATCAAAAAAATGAACAAACAATACAAAATAAAATTGAAAATGCACTTAGCATGTTAACCACAGAAAACATTGAAATTAAAGCCGCTGGACGAACAGACGCAGGAGTTCATGCTAAATCTCAAGTCATATCATTCAATACTATGACACAAAATCCTATTCAAACCTATATAACCGGGACAAATCATTTTTTACCGGATGATATATCTATAAAAAACGCATACGAGGTAGACATAGATTTTGATCCAAGAAGAATGGCAATTAGTCGAAAATATCAATATTCTATAGATTGTGGGACTACAAGATCACCTTTAACTGCCAAATTTGCGTACTATTTAGGTAAAGCTCTTAATGTTTCAATGATGATAAAAGGATCTAAATATTTCTTGGGAATACACGACTTTAAAAATTTTTCTGTGAGTAAAAGAAATGAGTCAAAAAGCACGATACGAGAAATATACAATATCAATATAAACAAAATAGAAAAAATGGTTTACATAACAGTTGAAGGCAGTGCTTTCCTTTCTCACCAAGTTAGGCGAATGTGCGGTGCTTTAGTATCAGTAGGAACAGAAGTTATTAAACCAAACATAATCAAAGATATGTTGGAAAATAGAATACTTGACGTAAACCCACAAACATTACCTGCCCACGGATTATGTTTAATTGGTGTAAATTATAAATACTTTAATTTGGACGGTGATCAAAATGAAAAATGATTCTGCCACAATCACAAAAGCAACTAATAATCCAAATTGGATATTAATGGATGCAAAGGAAGAAACTTTAGGTAGATTATGTTCAAAAATATCAAATATATTACAAGGCAAAAACAAAATTGATTATGCAAAAAACATCAATAATGGCGATTTTGTAATCGTTATTAACACTGATAAAATCAAAGTTACTGGAAAAAAATTAACTGACAAAAAATATTATCACTACAGCGGGTATCATGGTGGAATGAAAGAACAATCTTTTGAAGATTTGCTAGAAATAGATTCTACTAAAATAATAAAAATAGCTGTTTCCGGTATGCTTCCAAAAAATTCTCTTCGTAAAAAATTGCTTTCCAGATTAAAAATATATAGTGGACCCGAACATCCCCATTCCGCTCAAATCAATACAAAATAACATATCTACAGGAGTTATTCTTGACTACTCAACAATATTACTATGGTACAGGCAGAAGAAAAACATCGGTAGCCAGAGTTAGAATATATAAAGAAAAAGGCCCAATAATAATTAATGGCAAACCATTAGAGGAATTAATGGGATATGAAACTTGGCGCCAAATTGTAACTGAACCTCTAAAAATAACATCCAACAACAACAATTATCGTGTTAGTGTAAAGGTAACTGGTGGTGGAGTAGTCAGCCAAGCAGGAGCCATTAGCCATGGTATCTCTAGAGCGTTATTAGAAGCAGAGCCAGAATTACGTCAAACACTAAAACAAAACGGATTATTGACTCGTGACTCAAGAGAAAAAGAGCGTAAAAAACCTGGCCTAGTAAGAGCTAGAAAAGCGAAACAGTACTCAAAACGGTAATTTGTGAAATATATAATTTCTATGGTTTTTGTATTAATTGCAAGATATTTTGATCAATATCTTTAAATGTTGCTATAAATCCGCCCCAGTGTTCTTTCTCCGGAACCCTCAAAAATTTAATGCCATATTGAGATAACCTTATATACTCGTGTTCAATATCATCAACTTCCAAATGTAACATAAGCCTAAATGGATCAGATGATTTACCATTAATTTTTGAGTGTTTGCCAATTCCTAACTTAGTATTTCCGAGCCTAAATGATACAAAGTCTTTATGCTTATTCTGAGTTTTGTCTTTAAACAAATAACTATAAAAACTCACCATCTCATCAAAATTGTCAGTCCATATAACTGCACCTGCAATATCGCCTATCATTCCTAAGCTCCCTTTATACACTGAAACTTATTTACCATAGTACACTTTCATAAGTTAATATTTAGTTTTATAATACGTAATTATAAAGGGTAGGGGTTGTATGATGACAGCTCAATTAATAAGAAATGGACCCTTTAATAAAGGAGGTGCGTTTTTGAAACATAGTAGTACGAGGTGTATCTTCTAGGTGTTCAAGAGACACCTTATATAAAAAGGATCTCCAGACTTATTCTGGAGGTCCTTTTTTTAAACTTAAATTCAGAAGATCCATAAAATATGAATCAATTAAAATCTCCTTTACTTAAAATAGAAAATTTACAAACACAATTTAAAACCTCTGAAGGAATAATCAAAGCTGCAAATAATGTGAGTTTTGAAATATATCCTGGCGAAATTATTGGGATAGTTGGAGAAAGTGGGTGTGGCAAAAGTGTGACTGCATTATCAATAATGCAACTAATCCCTAAACCCCATGGTGAAATAAAAGAAGGTCAAATCTTATATAGAAACAAAAATATACTTGACCTAAATGAAAAAGAAATGCAAAAACTGCGTGGGAATGAGATTTCAATTATCTTTCAAGAACCGATGACATCATTAAATCCAGTATTGAACATAGAAAAACAATTGACAGAACAAATGTTACTGCATTTAGGATTGAGCCATAAAGAAGCTACTATTAAAGCTATAGAATTACTAGAAATTGTAGGTATGCCTGATCCAAAGTCTATATTAAAAAAGTACCCTCACAATCTTAGTGGAGGCATGAGACAAAGAATCATGATAGCAATGGCGATTAGTTGTAATCCAAAATTGATTATTGCAGACGAACCTACAACATCCTTAGATGTAACAATCCAAGCACAGATTCTCGAAACTTTAAAATCAATTTGTAAAACATCTGATACTGCTTTGATATTAATAACACATAACCTAGGTATTATAGCTCGGTATGCTAAAAGAGTAATTGTAATGTACGCCGGGAAAATAATAGAAGAAGGTAATGCAATCGATATATATCATTCTCCAAAACACCCTTATACTTTAGGCCTGCTTAGGTCAGTTCCTAAATTAAACAACTCTTATAACACTAAGCTTGAGGCAATACCAGGAAATCCACCCGACCTTAACAATCTACCATCAGGTTGCAGTTTCCAATCGAGGTGTTTCTTAGCTAATGAAAAATGTAATATCGAACCACCCATGACAGCTGTATCTGAACAACACTGGAGTGCATGTTGGAATCATACGGAATTAAATGAACATTAACCCCTATTAGAGTTTAAACAGCTAATATGTCTATTCCACTTGTACAAATTAATGATTTAAAAATGCATTTTAAACCTTCTGGGCTTTCACTATTCAAAAAAAATCAACAAATAGTAAAAGCCTTAGATGGAATAACGCTTTCTATTAACGATAAGGAGACACTGGGATTAGTGGGAGAGAGTGGCAGTGGTAAAACTACCCTAGGAAGATGCATATTAAATCTGATTAAACCCACCCATGGACATGTTTCATTCAAAGGATTAATTCTCGATGAACTTAATTCAAAGCAAATCCGATCTATACGTAAAGAAATGCAAATAGTCTTTCAGGATCCTTACGCATCTTTAAATCCAAGAATGACCTGCGGAGATATAATCGCTGAACCAATAATCATACATAAACTAATACCCAATAAAATAGAAAGAGCAAACAAAATCAAATCGTTATTAAAAACTGTAGGGCTCAATCCTAATATCATTAACAGATATCCCAATGAATTTAGCGGTGGACAAAGACAAAGAATTGCAATTGCTAGGGCTTTAGCTGTTAATCCAAATTTTATCGTTTTAGATGAACCAATTTCATCTCTCGATGTATCAATACAAGCACAAATAATCAACTTACTTAAAGAATTACAGCAACAATTCAACCTCACCTACCTTTTTATCGCACATGATCTATCCGTAGTAAGTAATATAAGTAGTAGAGTTGCGGTTATGTATTTGGGCCACGTCGTAGAAATAGCAAACACTTTTGATTTATATAAAAACCCACTACATCCTTATACCAAAGCACTTATATCAGCTATACCGATTCCAGATCCAATTATCGAATCCCAGCGTCAACGGATGATTTTAGAAGGTGAAGTACCTAGCCCAGTCAATCCACCTAGTGGATGCGTTTTTAGAACAAGATGCCCTATTGCAGATAAAACGTGTTCGGAAACAACTCCAGTCCTCAAAAAAATCTCTGAAAATCAACATGTTGCCTGTTTAAAGGTTAGTTAGTTTTGTCTAATGAATAACTATAATCTTATCAATAAGCTAATCTGCCCGGGATTTTGACTCTTAGTTTGAATAAAGAACTTGATGCTGTGATAAACAAACTTTTCATATCAGATTCACCCCAAGTAAAATTAGCTGCAGGTTCAGGAATTTCAATAACGCCAAGAGATGTAGCGTTAGAATCTAAAATATGAATTCCACCCGGACCACAACAATACATATTACCGGCAGTATCAATTTTCATACCATCTGCTACACCTTCACCATCAGACTCTAATGTCGCCCAAACTGATCCACCTTTTAATGTGCCATCGGCATTTATATCGAATACCCTTATATGATTTTTCATACTATCATTAACAAAAAGTTTTGATTCATCATCAGAAAAACACAACCCATTCGGTTGATCAAAGTCGTCTGCTAAAAGGGTCAGTTGTCCGTCATTACCTATCATATATACCCCACGAACTTCCAATTCACATTCTCTTAACACGCCATAATATTCCATCCTTCCAAATGTTGGGTCGGTAAAATATATCGCTCCTTTTTCGCTTACAATGATATCATTAGGACTATTTAATTCTTTGCCTTCAAAATGAGAGGCTAAAATTTTTATCTCACCGTCTTTTTCAGTACGGGTTACTCGACTTGTAGCATGTTCACAACTAACTAACCTACCTAAACCATCATAGGCATTACCATTAGCCATATTACTGGGGTCTCTATAAGACTCAACCCCACTACTTTGAGTCCATTTCCTCATCTTGTTACCCGGCATATCACTAAATATCAAGCTATGATCATTATGGTCCCACACAGGTCCTTCAGTAAATTCAAACCCTGAACCTACTACTTCTAGTTCTGAGTTGGCGTCAAGTATAGTTAAAATACGATTGTCTCTAATATCTAATTTCATAATCATTACTCCTATTTATCGAAAATTACAAATTTCTACTTTATTATTCCACCTAAACAATATATTTTGCATTTAAAAACAGCTGTGGAGCTGACAGGGGTCGAACCTGCGACCTTCTGAATGCCATTCAGACGCTCTCCCAACTGAGCTACAGCCCCATTTCGTATCTAATATAAGCTAGAATTATAACAAATAAATAACCTAAAAGTGCAAAATACATAGTTGGATACATAGTTTTGGCGTTAAAAGTTCCAATTATCCTCTTCTTTAATGTCTATTCTAACTTCGTAATTTACATACACATTAAAATAGCCCCTGAACTAAACTTCAGGGGCTATTTTATCCTTATGACATTACGGCAAAAACGTTAGACTCTTTATTACTCCTGTGCTCTTCTCATGAACAAAACCACACCCGAAGCTACCGCTGCTACAAGAGTAAGCATCCAAATAATGAATCCTGCATCTCCGAGAATCAAGACACCAGGTATACCGACTAACCCAGTCACCAGCATAAGCCCGCCTATCCAGATAGGCAGAAACCCTTTTTCCATAACTAGTCCTATTCCCAGAAGAGCAACCCCAAGAGCCCAGAACACTGGCATACCTGAGAATATACCGTCAGCAGTCATGTCCATTGTCACAGCCGTTTCTATAATTCCTTCATCAAACAAATCCATAGCCGCCAAAGACATTCCCATACCGATAATCGGGACTGCTATTAGGACTGTGAAAATAGACGAAGATAAACTCCCGAAAGCGGCACCACTTCCCTGTAAAGACCTTCCTAAAAACGCAATCCCCAACATAGTTCCCACGAGGAAAAAAGTTCCTGGTATATTTATTAGGTAGGCAAGAGCTCCTTCTCCCGAATTAAGCTCCAGATAAGCCAAAGCTGCCTCTCTGCCCTTTAGATTTGAATCAATTTCTCCAAGTAGAACTGGTTCAAGTACCATCCATACAAGAAGCATCAATACGGGACAAATCATGAGTATTAGTGAGTAAATCATACGAGTATTCATATCGTCGCACCTCAGTTGTTTGTATTTGCCATAGAACTCATTCTAAGACGGTTTATTAT
>CAZYCG010000072.1:0-7123 GCA_964645865.1 uncultured Dehalococcoidia bacterium
GAGTGTCTTATTCTTTTTCTTAGTTCGTATAGTTCTGGAGATATATCTTGGTTCATATCTATTCCTCAAATGATAAATTACAATGTGGTTTACTCAATTGTTAAAAATAAAATGGACTCCATGGTGCATGTTTATAAGAAAACATCATATCAGCTTTATGGATTGCATTATCAGTTTCTAATTGGATTCTTCCAGATTTTAATAGAGTAGAGAATTTTATAGCACCTAAGTAAACGGAAGCTAAATCAGATGCTGTTATGCAAATATCAGCTTTTAAATTGGAAGGAGAACATTTATTTCCATTATCGCTGGTCTGCAGTTCGAATGTTTGATCGTTCCATTCACAAAAAGAATCAATTACTTTTAATACCAACCTAGTATCTAAAGAATATTTTCTCAGTTCTAGTGCTTTTTCTATGTTTACTAGTCTAAGCCATAATCCTTCTTTTATTGTTCTTGATAATTTGCCAGGGTCGGTTAATAACATTGGTAAGATGTCATCTAGTGGTCTTCTGTAAATTTGGGATTTCAGCCTTAAATCCATGTCTAGACAAAATCTCCAAAGGCCAACAGTTGAGTTTAAATCAGTTCCCATTAACTCATGAATCGATATACCTTCAGGTACCGTTCTATAACTAACGTATCCATTTATGTCATTGCCTTGTCTATAAATTACATGTTGCATTTTACTTTCGTTATTGCGTTTTGATTCAAAATCTTCTGCTATAACCTTCCAATACAATTCAGGACGCCGGATAACTGCAGGTACATCAAATGTTGCCTTCTCGTAGATTATTGGTAATAATTCCGTTATTTTTGACGAGTTTATGTACTCAATGGTTCCGTTGCCTGGTACATTAATATTAAATTCATTGTTTTGGCGATGTAGAATCCAGTCTTCGTGTATAGAAGCGATGCCATATCCAAATCTTCCATAAATGGGGCTTTCTTCGGCCCAAAGCGCCGCGAATAGTTCGTCTCTTTCATATATATTTGTTAACTGGGTTCGCATCATCTTTGTTAAGAGTCCTTTGCGTCTGTGATTTGGCAAAACTGATACATCTGCCACTGCAGCAACTTTGGCTTGAGTACCCGGTATATTTAGTAAATATTGAGATGAAACGCAACCTCCGATAATTCCATTTTTGTGAATTACTGCCAAGGTTCTATCAAAATCAAAATAGGATTTTTTCATAGTTAAATATCTGGCGTCTTGATCGAAGCCAAATGCTCTAGCAGAAGTTTCAGAGAATGCACCGAACTCTTCGCCTGATATAGATCTTATTTCATATTGAGGAGTCATAGGATTTTAAAGCTTTGTAAGCTCATATTATGGGACTGCATATCCTGAAAAAATTCCAGTACATATTTCTTGGTCTACTGAAACACTACCATTGACTAAAACGTACGGTATACCTACGGGAAATTGTTTAGGGTCATCGTAAGTAGCTGTATCTATGATTCTATCGTCGTCGAATATAACTATATCTGCGTAATATCCTTCTTGAATTCTACCTCTTTTTGATATTCCAAACCTTTGTGCTGGGTTGTCAGCTGCCCTTTGTATTACTTGTTCTAAACTCATTACATCGAATTGTCTTCTAAGTCTGCCTACAAATCTGGGAAATGTTCCGTATGCTCTTGGGTGTGGTGTACTCCCTAGAGGAATGGAGTCACTACCTATCATATAATCTGGCCTTGAAAGGAATTCCATACAGTCTTTGCTAACCTGTCTCCACGCAGCTATGTTAGTAGGAGGGCTCAACCAAAATCCCACTTGTAGATTTTCCTCAATTAACATGTCAAGTGCTAAATCCCCAATTGATTTATTCTTGATTTCTGCTATTTCGGGGATAGTCATACCTTCAAATTGAGGGTTGTTAGGTAAATGAGAAAGAACACAATCATGGAGAGGCCTTTTTGTATTTAATGCTAATGCATCAATTATTTTGGTCCTTGTAGTTTTGTCCTTTAATTTTTCTATGATTTTATCTGGGCCACCTTCGTGAACCCAGCTTGGCAAACTGCTTAATAAAAATGTACTTCCAGTTGGATAAGGATAAAGTTCTAGAGTACAATCGACGCCATCTTTTTTACCTTGATCTACTAGTTCTAGTACCTCATCGATTTTACCAGCGTTTTCAGCGGAGGTTCTTGTATGAGAAAAATGTACTTTCACACCAGACCTCTTACCGATTTCTATAGCTTCGGGAATTCCTCCGCCACCATATCCGCGATCTGGGTTAACATCCCTTAAGTGCGTAATATAGACGCCGCCTGCTTTGGCTACTACTTTACAAAGTTCAATGAGTTCTTCAGTAGTGCTCCATGCATTTGGATGGTAAGACATACCAGTTGCTAATCCCACGGCACCCTGTTCCATGCCTTCTGATAGTAAAGACTTTGCATGTTCGAGTGTTTTTCCGGTTAATGGTATGTCGTGGAAACCAACCGCTTCCATACGAAGCGCTCCATGTGAGACGGGGTATGCCGTATTTATTGAAACTTTTTTATGATAATTAGCTCTAAAAGCTTTCACACTGCTCATATCTAGATTTTCTGGAGGCAACCCTAATATTCCACTCAAATATTGCCTTTGCATTTTGTAGTTTTCTTTCGATAGTGGGGCATAAGATAAACCGTCTTGACCCAATATTTCTGTAGTCACTCCTTGACGCAATCCACTTGCGTGTTGAGGATCTGTGAGTAATACACCATCATGGTGTGCGTGTGCATCGATGAATCCCGGAGAAACAATTAAACCAGTGGCGTTTATAATTCGTTTTGCTTGTTGATTTTTTAAATCTCCGATAGTTGCAATTTTGTCGCCTTTAATGCCTAAATCAGATTTAAAGCGTGTTACACCTGAGCCGTCAATAATTGTTCCACCATGAATTAAAATATCGAACATTATATTCCTCCAATGTTTTTGTTATTGTTGATAAAATCTACGTGTCGATAGGCTTTACTTTGATATGAAGCTCATCCAATTGTTCATCAGAAACATGGTCTGGTGCATCAAATAGAGGGTCGATAAAACTTTGGGTTTTAGGGAATGCAACTACATCCCTTATATTGTCTGTGCCTGCTAATAGCATAACCAACCTTTCTATTCCTGTAGCTATACCTCCATGAGGAGGTGTTCCGTATTCAAAAGCTGTTAGTAGTTGATCGAAGCGAGAAGCCACTTCTTCTTTCGAATATCCTAAAACTCCGAACACTTTTTCCTGTAATTCTCTAGAATGAATACGGATACTTCCGCTTCCGCATTCAAGCCCGTTACACACTAGGTCGTAGCAATGTGCTATAACTTTTGATGGGTCGCTACTAATCATATCTAAATGTTCTTTTATTGGCATCGTAAATGGATGATGTGCCGCATCCCATCTTTTTTCCTCTTCCTTCCATTCAAATAGAGGAAAGTCTGTTATGAACGCGAACTCAAAGGAATTTGGATCCTTTAATCCAAGTAATGTTCCTAGACGGTCTCTTATTAAGCTAAGAGATTGATTCACGACTTTTTCTTGACCAGCTACGATCAATATTAAATCACCGGGCTTACAACACAATATTGACGCGATTTCTTGGATTTCGTTTATTTTTAACACCTTTGAAACTGGTGATTTGATGTCTTCTTTGGTGAGTTCTTCAATTGATTTTGCCTGTTCCGAAATGGCAATCCACATAAGTCCTTTCCCGCCGCTGTTTTTCACTAATTCTTCAAGTTCAGATATTTCGCCTCTTGTATAATTGCCGCAACCGGGAGCACTTAAAGATTTTACCGTGCCGTTATTAGAAATTATCGATTTAAGTATATTTATATCTGTTTTTTCAGCCCAATCTACAATAGTTGACATTTCAATACCGAATCTTAAATCGGGTTTGTCTGTGCCATATTTTTCAATTGCTTGCTTGTAAGGTATTCTTGGGAAAGGGAATTTGATGTTTTTATTGGGAGTTATGGATTTGACCAAATCATAATATAATTCTTCTATCAGGCTAAGGACGTCATCAGATTCAACGAAAGCCATTTCAAGATCTAGTTGGGTAAATTCAGGTTGTCGGTCAGCTCGTGGATCTTCGTCTCGAAAACATCTAGCTATTTGAAAGTATTTCTCAAATCCAGCTGACATCAATAATTGTTTCAATTGCTGTGGAGATTGTGGAAGAGAATAAAATTTGCCTGGGTAAAGGCGACTGGGTACTAAATAATCTCTAGCACCCTCAGGTGTACTTTTAATAAGTATTGGAGTTTCTATTTCTAAAAATCCTTGGTCTGTCAAAAAATCTCTTATAAATTTCACTGCTTGGTGTCTTATGTTAACAATATGTTGCATTTTGGGTTTTCTAAGGTCGAGATATCTATATTTCATTCTTAATAATTCGTCACTATCTTCTTCTTTATTTATATAGAAAGGAGGTGTTTTAGATTCATTTAGAATATTCAAAGAAGAAACTATTACTTCAACCTGGCCGGTTTCCAATTCTGAATTAATAGTGCCATCAGGTCTTTCTCTAACTTTCCCAATGATTTGAATGACCCATTCATTCCTCAATAAGGAAGCTGATTGGTGTACGGAAGGATCAAGAATTTGATCAAATACAATCTGTGTTATTCCTGAAGAATCTCTTAAATCGATAAATATCAGATTCCCATGGTCTCTGCGCCTATCTACCCAACCCGCAAGTGTTACAACTTGATTAACGTGCGCAGATCTTAATGAGCCTGCTTGTATAGTTTTGAGCAATTAGATCCTCCAGTTGGAATTTAGTCGATGATAAATATAATCCCTATTATAAATATATGTTTCTGCAGCTTTTTATTTTAGACGTATGTAACAAACATAAGAACCTAGTAATAAAGCTAAAATGTGCGTAGAAATCAAAAAATGCGGGCTGAATATATTATATATCAAATAAATTGTTACAACAGATAAAATTGCTATTATTTGAAGTTGGTTGCCTTTTTTGTGATTAGCTACTTTATTAATGATTTCAGTTATCAAATATGATGAAGCTGTAAAAAATATTATTGCCATAAAAAAATCGATGAATAATATACTAGAAAGAAAAGCGAACAATATACCTAAAATAATAGCGGATAGTTGGGAGACAAGAACAGTTTTGGATAGGATAGATAGATTTATTTGGTACGTCGGTATTGTATTGGGTTTGCCGCAATCTGGGCATCGAAATCCTACGGGAGATCTAGTCATACATTGAATGCAAATTGGATTTTCGCATCTGATACACGTAAGGTTTGCTTGTATTGATGGGTGTTGATAGCAATACATAGGTTTTGAAGATTGTTCTGCCAATATTGGTATTTCCTCTTTAAATTATAAAATTCGTTTCAATCGAATTTTATTTTGTGTTTTATTAGATTATAAATTGAGCTTGTGATTCCAATTTCTTTTTGATTTCATGTCTCTATCAAATAAAAGTCGGTTAATTAATGTTACTTGAATTTTGTTATGGATTCTTGGGTTTTCCCAATTTGCAGTGATTCTTTTTAATATTATGACTAATAATAAAATCGTCCATGTCAAAGTCAAAGATGTTTTATTATCAAATTGATGCGCTGTGAATGGTAATGTGATAAATGAAAGTAAGACCCAAAAAGCGGTGTCTTTAAAAAAGAGTCTGCCAACAACTGCTATTAATATAGTGAAAACTATTAAACTTCCCCACATCTGGAAAGCAATCAAAATGCCTATGGATGTAGCGACTCCTCTGCCACCGCTAGTTTTAAGGTAGGGGGACCAGTTATGTCCAATGACACACAAAATTCCAACAATTGCTTGCAAGTAAGTAGGTTGTTCTAGTATTTTGCATATTATTATTGGCAATGTACCTTTAATTAAACAATCAAATGTTCCAACAAATAAACCCGGCAGTTGTCCGGAAATTTTACTGACGTTTGATGCTCCAGTGTTTTTATACCCGGATTTTAATGGCGACACATTTTTTGTGTATTTAACTAGAAGGTAACCTGTAGGTATTCCTCCTAAAAAATATGCGGATATTGCAATAATAAATAGTATCAATATTGATGGGTTAGGTGATTTTTAGAAATTCAATACATCAATAATATATGGTTTTCTAAAATATAATAGCCTATTCTTAGTCATTAGATATAAACGGTTTTTATTTAGGCTATAAGTTGTCAAATGGATGGTAATCTTTCATATTGGTTACCATCCATTCGGTTTACGATGTTTTAACGTGCGTACTCTATTGACCTACTTTCCCTTATAACGGTGACTTTGATTTGACCCGGATAAGCAAGTTCTTCTTCAATTTTCTTGACGATTCCGATTGCCATTTTGTTGGCCTCTAAATCATCTATAGAATCAGGTTCAACCATAACTCTTACTTCGCGTCCAGCATGTACTGCGAAACATTTTTCCACACCATCAAAGCTTCCTGCAACATCTTCCAATGCCTCCATCCTTTGGATGTACCGTTCAACAGTATCTCTTCGTGCTCCTGGTCGAGCTGCACTTATAGCATCGGCTGCAGCGACTATATAAGACTCAACGGAACTGTGGTCATCGTCATGATGTTCTCTAATTGTTGCGCAAACATGTTTGGGTATATTGTTTTTTTCTGCCACGTTTGCACCTATTTCAGCGTGAGGACCTTCAATTTCATGAGTAAGGGATTTTCCTATATCATGCAATAGTCCACCGAGTTTAGTGACTTTGACATCTCCTCCTATTTCGGCAGCAATAGCTGCTCCAATATAGGCGACTTCTATACTGTGGGTGAGTACATTTTCTCCATAACTGAATCTGTATTGAAGTCTTCCAAGTAAATTCGATAATTCAGGATTAATACCTCTCACTCTAGTGTCGAGAATAGTATCTTGTCCTATTTTACCTATTGTTTTAGAGAGTTCATCCGTACATTTTTCTACGACTTCTTCTATCCTAGCAGGATGAATCCTGCCATCTGCGATAAGTTTAGTTACTGATAATCTCGCTATCTCACGCCTAATTGGATCAAAACAAGATAAGGTAACTACCTCTGGAACTTCATCTATCAATAAGTCTACGCCAGTAGCTTTTTCTATCGCTCTTATATTTCGACCCTCTCGGCCAATTAACCGTCCTTTCAATTC
>CAZYCG010000073.1:0-7100 GCA_964645865.1 uncultured Dehalococcoidia bacterium
TTGAACCTGAAGAAATTGCTCAAACAATTCTTTGGTTATGCACCCAATCACCAAATTCGCTCACAGGGACTGTTATCCCTGTAGATGGAGCTTTCACTTCAAAATAAAACATGAAAAATGCCACTTCGTATGGGATTATCGAAATTAAAGGAATTCTTTATGGTAATTAAGATTGGAACAGGACCTGATTCTTGGGGAATTTCAAGTCCCAAAAGTCCATCACAAATCAATTGGAAACAATGTATCAATGAGATATCACAAGCAGGATATGAATACACAGAACTAGGCCCTTTAGGATATTTCCCTACTGACGCAATTATTTTAAAAAAAGAACTTGAAAAATCCAACTTGAAACTTTCTGCTGTAACAGTAATGGCGGGGCACTTAGAAATACAAACGGATTGGAGCGATATTCATACAAAATTAATTGAAACTGGTGAATTAGGCGCTGAATTAGAAGCTTTACACGTAGTATTAATCGACGACTTCTACAGAGACATACACACAGGAGTGAAAAAAACAGAGAAAATATTAAATGAAGATCAATGGAAAATTTTTATAGAAAACACTCATAAATTTTCACAACTTGCCAAAGAGTACTACAATCTGCAAACAGTATTCCATCCCCATGCCGAAACACATATCGAAACAGAACAACAGATAGAAAAATTTCTTGAATGTACTGACCCAAGCCTTATATCTTTGCTACTCGATACTGGACATCATGCCTATGGCGGCGGGGATGCAATTTCATTTTTTGAAAAACATCATGAACGTATACCCTATATTCATTTGAAAAACGTAAATCCTAAAATATTAACAGAGATTAAAAATGAAAACTCCTCCATGGTGGAAGCTGTTTCAAAAGGGGTTTTTTGTGAACCAAATAAAGGAATTATAGACATCAAAGCTTTTGCTAAAACCGTGATAAAAAATAACTACGACGGATTAATTACTGTCGAACAAGACATGTATAAACCAAATCATGATATACCGCTAAAAGTTGCTATCAAAACTCGCAATTACTTGAATAATATTGGATTCAGATGATACATAGTGCCAAATGATTAATTAATTTAATCAATCGAAAAATATTAGGAGGATTAGAATGATGCTTTCCAAACAAGACCTCGTTCATTATGAAATTTTTGGTTTCATCCTGATGAAAAATATGTTAAGCCAAAAAGAGATTCAAACAATCACTTCCGAATTTGAGATTGGATTAATTCGTGCAGAAAAGCAAACAGAACGACAAAGTTTTAGAAAACAGTTAAATTGGTGGAACATGGGACCAGACACTCCATATTTAGCTTCAATATTAGAAAAAGCCAAATTTCTAGATATTGCTAACCAAGTTTTAAATAATGAAGCAATTGGGTCATTCAGTTCAGCTAATTCGTTTTCAGGAAATAGAACAGATTGGCACCCAGATACCCAAGCCAAACATTGGAAAGGATTAAAATTCGGAATATACCTTCAAAGTTTGAATGAAAATACAGGAGCATTACGAGTTATACCAGGGTCTCATAAAGAACCTCTTCACTCTGATTTCAAAAAAATACGACTAAAAGAATCTTTTGATCTTTCAGAAATTAAAACCGATTCCGAAGGGTTAGATGTTCAAGAAGTTCCTGCTTATAATACTAGTATTGAACTTGGTGATGTAATTATGTTTGACAATCACTTATGGCATGGCAGTTACGGGGGTTCCGAAGACAGAAGATTAATAACCCTAGGCTACTTCAAAAATCCAACCACAAAAGAAGAAATAGCATCAGCTAATCAAGCTGTACAACAAGAGAAAAATGCACGGTCTACTTTTCCTTTATTGTCAAGACACCCTGATTGGACAACTAATCGTGGAAATAACAAAACCCGACAATTTTGGATAGATAGATTAAAAGATATTGGATATATTTAACCTACAGTTATCTACAATGGTAAATTGATAGTTTCACCATATTTGGAACTTACTGATACCGCCTCTGTGAACTCCATATATTTCACACCTTCTTCAAAAGTCGTATGTGAAACATCTATATTCCCCATTATCGCATCTATAAATCTATCTGCTACATCAAACTCAGTTTCGGCCTGTCCCGGTATTTCTATTTGATATAAAGATTTTTCACTTTTCTGCTTCCCGTATAGAGTTTTTGAATCATAATCGAACTTTAACATTCCATCAGTTCCAAATATAAGTAATTGGCTTGAAGCTAAACCAACAACATCACTGGATTTTAAATGCGCAATTATACCTGAATCTAATTCGCAAATCACCTCCGCATGGTCTGGTACTGTCGCCAATTTGCTACTACCGTCCTCAAAAACAACTTTGGGATTATATAATTTTGTAATCGCAGCCACTGAAGAAAATGAACCAAACAACCTGATTATCCCTTCAGCAATTTGACCCAAACTCATAATATTATATCCACTTAAATCAATATCCTTTCTCCAAAAAGGACTGCTATTGTGGTCATGAAAACCATTGTTTTGCACCGCATCTATATAAGCTAATTCTCCAATGAACCCGTCATTCAGCAAATCGATTATAGTTTTTTCTTCTAGAATCGTAGGTGTATGTGTCGGTACTATTTGAGCAATCAACTCGGGATGATTAAGCGATATTCTGAGCATTTCACGGGCTTGCTTTAAATTCATTGCCATTCGAGCTTGAGTCAAAACATGTTTCCCATTATTCAAACTCGATATCACCATATCTTTATGCGTGTATGGCCAAGTTCCAATAACAACTGCATCGACTTCGTCAGATTCTACTAATTCCATCCAATTGGAAAACACATTTCGAATTTGAAATTTTCTAGCAACGATTTCAGCAGAGTTTACCGATCTATTGGCAATACCAGTAATTTTAACGTTATGCATCCTAGACAATCTAGGAATGTGTGTCTCTACTAGACTATCACCAGCTCCTATTATTCCAACTCTTATCAATTCACACCATTCCGATACTTTTTTAAGAAACGAATATCAGATATTTTGACACTCAATCTAAATTATAAACAAAATAACCATAATGAAAACAACCATTTGAAACCAAAATTACAACAATTTTACGTAAGCAATGATCTTTAAAATCAGCTAGCCACACCTAGCTTAATTGAAAGATTTTTAATCATATCGTCAACCAACTCATCTAATCCAAATTTAGGAGACCACCCCCATTCATTCCTAGCTACTGTGTCATCTAATTTATCCGGCCAAGAATCAGCTATCCCCTGTCTTAATGGATCGATTTCATATTCTATACGAAAATCAGGCAACCTTTTACGAATTGCATCAGCAAGCTCGCTTGGAGTAAAACTCATAGAGTTAACATTGAAATCAGCATGGTGTTTCAAATTAATAGTATTAGCATCAGCTAAATTCATTAAAGCAGATATCGCATCCGGCATATACATCATAGGTAATCTCGTATCAGGACCAAGCGGACAAACATAATAATTATTCTTCAGGGCCTCATAAAAAATCTCCACAGCATAATCAGTTGTTCCAGCAGTTGGTTCAACTTTCCAACTTATTATCCCCGGTAATCTAACTCCTCTAACATCTAGACCTAATTTAATGGAAAAATAATTCCCCAATAGCTCTGTAAATACTTTTGATATTCCATAATGAGTTGTTGGTTTTTGTATAGTCTCATTAGGAGTATTAGCCCCGGGAGTTTCGGGTCCAAAAGCTCCAATTGAGCTGACTACCATAACTCTTTCTAATTTGTTTTCAACGCCACTTTCAAGAACATTGTTTAAACCAGTAAAATTAACCCCATAAGCTATTCGCCGCCTTGATTCAGCTAAAGCAGATAAAATAGACGCTAAATGATATACAGTGTCAATTTTATGGAGTTTTATCGCTGCATTGACCTCTTCATAATCTGTAACGTCAACTTCGATATAGGGTCCTCCATTCTTAATATCTTCAGATGGAGTAGTTATATGACCGGAGGCTACAACATTGTCTGCACCATACTTACATCTCAATTCAGGCACCAATTCGGAACCTATTTGGCCACATGCTCCAGTTACAAGAATCCTATTCATGGTTTAATCCACCAACAATTTTTATTCAAATTATGAAATACTGTGGAATTATCGTAACATTACTTGTAAGAAACTTTAAGCAGTTTTAGACCAATGATATTTTAAATTGTATATAATCAAAAGTATAAAACATGCCCTTCCTGCAATCATAAAAAAGGAATGAAATGAGCTATTTATTAATTGCTATAGGTGGAGCGAGCGGTGCCTTAACGAGATATAGCATCGACAGATTAACGCTATATTTTGGCATGGAGAATATTGTAGGCACCTTTATAGTTAATATTTCAGGCTCATTCATTCTAGGAATTTTAATTTCCATTTCAACATACAAGCTAAATTTCTCTAACGGTGTTAGAGATGCTATAACTATAGGATTCATAGGATCATACACAACTTTTTCTACTTTAACGGTAACAAGTCTTACTCTATGGCAATCTGGTCAATACGGAAAAGCGTCAATAAATATTATCTTCAGTGTGATTTTTGGATTAATCGCAGCCTATGCAGGATTTCATATAGGCAACCAAGTATCTTGATTAAATCAACCTATTAATTTTCGACTAAAAACCTGATGAATAATTGATCAATTATAGGGCTCAAATCGTCCCATTCTTCCTTTAAAGTCCTGATAAATACCCATATAGCTTTAGAATCTGTTAGCGTTACTAAAGAAGCACCACGAATTAGTTCTCCTTTATATTCATATTGATAATCTATTCGATAACTTGAATTATTCCTAGTTGCATAAGCTACATGCTTAGATAATATTTTGCCATTAGAAGTATCATCGCTAAATGCGACACCCTTCGATTCAGCATACTCAGAAATGAACTCGTGTCCTTCATTTTCATAAATTAAAACTCGCAGTTCCAAAGAACTATCTGAATCCGCTACCTTGTATCCTCCGATCATTTCAGAAGGGTGTATCTTCCAATGTTGGGGATATGAAACAGAATAGTTATATATGGCATTTGTATAAGACGTTGGATCAAAAGAATTTTGACTACTGATCATATCATTGAATATGTCATTACTACTTGTCCATTTGAAAGCAGGAGAAAATGCAGTAACCGTTATAAGGTGTCTACCCAAAAGATATCTAATATCTCGACGCTTTTTGAGATAGTTCCTACCTAATGAATAGGATATAAGATATTGATCTGCTTGTACTGGATTTAAATGTGGTAATACCAAATGGCTTTCAATATTAAACGAAGTAACGTTGGTACCAGGTCCGACGGTCCAATCTCTTGCATAAGCTTCAATCGTTGGATATTTATCTGAATCTATAGTTCGAGAAGTTATCAACAAACCCGAACTTTCATATTGGGAGCTATTATTATTTGGAAATATATGTACAAAATCTGGGTTATCGTAGTCTATCTCCCATCCATTTGGTATTTGTATTGAATACCAATATTTAGAATTAGTATAAATATCTCCAGAAATAGAGCCTTGACTGTTCTTTAGCGATAAAATAAGTTCATTATTTTCTTCAAATTCAGATTCTAAAATAATTCCATCATCATATGACTTTAACCAATTAGCGATAACAGGTTGTACTTCATCAGAAGGAATGCCCAAATTCAAACCTTCTGAATCGGTAATCTTTGCTTGAGCAACTCCAATAACTTTGCCGGTTAAATCCAACATAGGTCCACCACTGTTTCCAGGATTAAGTGCAGCATCAGTCTGAATAACAGAATTCAGACCAAATAAATTTTCCCTAATTGCGGAAACCAACCCTTTTGTTATTGTTGCAGATCCAACTAAACCTTTCGGATATCCAATAACAATTATCTCCTGACCTAATAATAACTCACTGCTAGAACCAAATTCTAATACATCCAAATTTTCAGCATCGATTTTTATCAAAGCTAAATCTGATGTCTTATCAGTTACCAATACTTGACCTATTTTTTTGACTCCATCATTCAATGTAACCATAGCAACAGTATTACTGTTTACAACATGACGATTAGTTACTAGCAGTCCATCTTCTCTTATCACGAATCCAGACCCAATCCCTACTTTACCGTTCCCCATTTCTATTTCTATACGTACAACAGATTGGCTTGCGAAAGCAACTACGTCAGAGACACTATATACTTCTTTGGCTTTTTCGTAAGTCGCACTCGTTCCTTCATCTGCATTTAGTTTATCCTCTTCAGATTCTAGAACGATATTAGGCAAAGAAGTAGCAGTTGGAATTGGAGAAGGAGTAACACTTGGAGTAGCAGTTGGGATTAAAGTTGGAGTAGGTTTAGGAATACTCGTATGAGTTGGAACTGGAGTCGGGATAGGAGTTGCTGTAAGAAATTTAGAATTCGAATTGCCAGATTTTATATTGGCATTTTGTATATTTGGAGTAGGACTCGGGGTTACCAAAAATAGTCTTTTTTCTTCATTAACAGCCTGTACTGTAGCTTGTACAGATTTTGCAATTTCTGCTTTTTGCATTGCAATCAATTCCTGATTAGCTATTTCTTCATCAATACGAGCTTGAACGGTTGCCTCAATATCAATTTCAGGAGCATTTGCATTTGAACAAGATATTACAAAACCATGAATAAAAAACAGTACAACAAAAACTTGAAGATTTAATTTAAATTTAAGCTTTCTATACATTTTTAATCTAGTGAAAATCAAAAAATCCTATCAAGGTACCTATATCAATTATACAACCTAGAACACCCAACTCACATGCTTACCTCTTATTGATAAACAAACACTTCGTCTTACAACCTGTAAAAGTCTAAGCTGCACCCAATAACAATTGTTTACAATTTCGCGGGAAATTGATGTATACTGTTCGAAAATCACCATTCAGACAATTTGGATTGCATTTGAAATGAATAAATTCGCACATATCAAATCAATTAAGCACCTTATGCGAAGAGCTGGTTTTGGAGCTCCCAATGATTTATTGGAAACGTTGCAGCACCAAACCTATGAGGAAATAGTAGAGAGGTTATTGGATCCTCAATCTCAACCTGATTACGATGAACTGACGTTTTTCAGATACCATCCAACCGC
>CAZYCG010000074.1:0-6498 GCA_964645865.1 uncultured Dehalococcoidia bacterium
CTAGCAGCTACATATGCAGGGGTTGGTTTTGGCAATGCAGGTTGTCATTTGCCACACGGTATGTCATATCCAGTTTCTGGAATGGTAGAAGAATTTGCTCCTGAGGGATATTCTGGAATAGGACCAATTGTTCCCCATGGTATGTCAGTTGCTCTGAACGCCCCGGCTGTATTTAAGTTCACCGGAGTCTCGGACCCGGACAGGCACTTAGAAGCGGCAAAATTTCTTGGAGCAGATGTATTGGGTGTAGATAAAACCAAAGCTGGTGAAATTTTAGCAAATGCTGTTAAAGATATAATGAAAAAGATTAATATGCCAAATGGGCTAAGAGAAGTAGGATATTCAGAAAACGACGTAGATAAATTAGTACAAGGAACTTTACCTCAACATCGTGTTACAAAGTTATGCCCGCTTGAATTTAGCGAGGAAGACCTAAAGAACATGTTTTTAGAATCAATGGATTTGTGGTGAACGGATACCAAAATCCAGTTACAAGCAGTTAGTTTAAAGAGTGCAGGAATATCAACAACCGGAGATTATTATTGTCATCACTACCAATATCAAAAAAAGGTAAAACAGTTACCGAGGTAATAGAAGAAACCGTAAAGATGTCAGGTGACATTCTTTTATCGAGGTTTTATCAAGAGAAAACAATCAAAACAAAAGGGCCAAAAGATATAGTAACGGATGTTGATATAGAGATAGAAAAATTAATATTCGAACAGCTAACAAACCACTATCCCGAGATGAGTATGATTGGAGAGGAATCGTTTACAGGTGAGATGCCAAGCGGATTTGTTTGGGTTGTTGACCCAATAGATGGAACGAGAAATTTTGCTGCAGGAATACCAATTTTCTCAATTGTTGTGGCGTTATCATATGAAGGAGAAGTTGTTGCAGGAGCAAATTTTGACCCAAAAAAGAACGAGCTTTTTATGGCTGAAAGAGGAAAAGGGGCTTTTCTAAACGGAAAGCAAATTAATATTTCAGAGAAAACGGAAATTGAAAAATCAATAATAGGTATGGATTTAAGCTATAACGACAATGGGGGAAAATTTGGTTTTGAGATAATACAGAAACTTTGGCCTGATATTCAAACAGTCAGGATCATTGGTTCGTCAGCACTAGGCATTTCTTATGTTGCAGGAGGAAGAACTGACCTTTATTTTAACTATAATTTGAAACCGTGGGACATAGCAGCAGGCATATTACTAGTTGAAGAAGCAGGTGGAGTAGCTACGGACAGAAAAGGACGAAAGGCGAGTTTATTTTCTGAAGGAATTATAGTTTCAAATAAAACGTTGAGTAATTCATTTTTAAAAATTACGGATAAAATGAATTGGAGAAACTAAATAGCATCTACTAGGAACGTGAAAATCGTTTGATGGAACCCGATAATGCATCTATATATGGGCCAAAGCCGTATTCCAACTAATAAAAACTTTTCTGGTGATGGCCATAAAAACAATCACGTATACGATATCTTTAGAACTTACGCACCCTTCTACGCAATCGACGAATACTTCTTGCTTTGTCCATTCGTTCTTGTTCGCCCTTAGACCGGAAATATCTCCGATTACGCAATTCTCTTAATATGCCAGATCTTTGCATAGAGCTCTGGAACCGTTTTAACAAACTATCAGGATCTTCTCCGTCTCTTAAAAACACACTTGCCAATTGCAATAACTCCTAAACTATTTAGTCAACTTTTAAATACCAAAGAAATAATATCATATGGAAGTATGCACAGCAATAAATTATAAATCCACAAGTCTGTGTTGATAAAATGTTTATAACGCGAGATTGGTAATGTAAATCAGGATTGCCGATGTTAAAATTGATGACATTAACATGTGTCTAGTGATATTTAGGAAACGCCTTGCATGAAAAAGATTGTAGTTACCGGGGCCCGAGAGCATAACTTAAAAAACGTAGATGTTTCGATACCAAGAAACAAACTCGTTGTAGTAACTGGGGTATCAGGATCAGGAAAAAGCTCATTGGCATTTGATACTATTTATGCTGAAGGACAACGACGATATGTAGAGTCTCTTTCGTCTTACGCTAGGCAGTTTTTAGGCAGAATGGACAAGCCTGATGTTGATAGTATTGAAGGTCTGTCGCCGGCAATTTCAATAGACCAAAAAGGTGTTTCTCACAACCCAAGATCCACGGTTGGGACTGTTACAGAAATTTATGATTATCTTCGGTTGCTTTTTGCCAGGGCAGGTCGGCTTTATTGTTATCAATGCAACCGTCTTGTAGAGTCGCAGACTATAGAACAAATAGTAGATTCTATTCTAAAACTTCCGGCTAAAACAAAATTCTTAGTTTTAGCCCCACTAGTAAGGAGAAGAAAGGGCGAGCACAAAGATGTTTTTGAAATGATACGTAAAAACGGGTATGTGAGAGCGAGAGTTAATGGCGAACAAATTGATGTGACAAAAAGCGTAGAGCTAGACAAACAAAAATGGCATTCTATCGAGGTTATAGTTGACCGATTAGTAATAGAAGAAGATATAGACCGTAGCAGAATAGCCGATTCTGTAGATAGCGCGATGAATTTGTCGGGCGGTATTGTGCAAGTTGGCTTATCAGAAGATAAAGATATTGTATATTCCGATAAATTTGCATGTGTTCCGTGCGGCGTAAGCTTTGAGGAAATAGAGCCGCGGACATTTAGCTTTAACAACCCTCACGGTGCATGCATGGCTTGTGCAGGATTAGGATATAGGTTAGAAGCCGACCCTGAATTGGTGATACCGAATAACGAGCTGTCAATATATCAAGGAGCTATACGTCCTTGGTCCAGGAATGGCAGCCTTAGTTCATGGCATTTTAGTATGATGAGGTCTTTATCCGAATATATGGGGTTTTCTCTAGATGAACCGATTAAAAACCTAAAACCGGAAATGCTTGAATTAGTGCTTTATGGAAGTAACAAGCTATCGGTGTCAGGCACACATATCAATCAAAAAGGGAAACAGGTTAGGTTTTCTAAAATGTTTGAAGGGGTAATTCCCAATGTTGAAAGAAGATATAACGAAACAGGCTCAATGTATTCCAGACACGATTTACAAAGATATATGGCTTCTAAGGAGTGCCATTCTTGTAAGGGCAATAGATTGAAAAAGGAAGCACTTTCGGTAAAAGTCAGAGAATCTAACATAATTGAGATAACCGAGATGTCTGTGAAATCAGCATTAATGTGGATTGATGAAACAGCAAACACTACTAATAAAAAAACATCTGGTAAGCCAGCAACCAACCGAACAAAAGGAAAAAACCTTACTGCGAGAGAGAAAATAATAGCGAATCAAATTTTGATGGAAATAAAGAACCGATTGGAATTCATGGTAGATATAGGACTTGAATATCTAACATTAAATCGTACATCTGCAACTTTGAGCGGTGGCGAAGCACAGAGAATAAGACTAGCAACACAGATTGGTTCAGGACTAACGGGAGTATTATATGTATGTGACGAGCCTTCTATTGGATTACACCCTGCTGATGACGATAAGCTAATTGGAACGCTGAAAAAACTACGAAATTTAGGAAACACCGTACTAATTGTAGAACATGATGAAACAATTATGAGGTCAGCCGATCATATAATTGACTTGGGTCCTGGTGCAGGTGAACATGGTGGCAAGATTATAGCAGAAGGTCCGCTTTCTGATATAAAAGAATCAAAGGAGTCGATTACCGGAAACTATCTGAGTGGTCAAAAGAATATAAACGTTCCAGTTAACAGAAGAAATGGAAATGGAAAATCAATAAACATTTTAGGCGCTAAAGAAAACAATCTAAAAAATATAAATGTAGAAATCCCTTTGGGAATGTTTGTTTGCGTAACTGGGGTTTCAGGGTCTGGTAAAAGTACTTTAATTAACGAGATTCTTTACAAAAGTCTAGCGCAGCAGTTGTTTGGAGCTAGGGACAAACCCGGTAAAAATGAAGCAGTTTCAAATATTTCCAATATAGATAAAGTTGTAAATATAGACCAATCTCCAATTGGAAGGACGCCGCGCAGTAACCCCGCTACTTATACTGGAACATTTACTCCAATAAGGGAATTGTTCGCGAAAGTACCTGAGGCTAGAATGCGAGGATATAAGCCGGGTAGATTTTCATTTAACGTAAAAGGTGGGAGGTGCGAAGCATGCGCTGGAGATGGATATACAACAATTGAAATGCAATTTCTTCCAGATGTTACAGTAGCCTGCGAGATATGTGTTGGAGCTAGATATAGTCGAGAAGCACTGGAAATTGAATATAACAGAAAAAACATAGCACAAGTACTCAATATGACTGTTTCGGAAGCGAAAGATTTTTTTGTTAATATTCCGGCTATTCATAACAAGCTAAAAACAATGAATGAAGTAGGGTTAGGGTATATAAAACTAGGCCAACCATCTACACAGCTTAGCGGAGGAGAGGCGCAAAGGATAAAATTGGCTACTGAACTTTCTAAAAGATCAACAGGAAACACAATGTATATCCTTGATGAACCAACTACAGGACTTTCTTTTCAGGACTGCGATATGCTTTTGACGGTTTTGCATAAATTGGTTGATTCAGGAAACACTGTGGTGTTAATAGAACATCATATGGATTTGATAAAAAATGCAGATTGGATAATAGACCTTGGTCCAGGAGCAGGTAATGATGGAGGAAAGGTATTGGTGCAAGGAACTCCTGAAAGCATATCAACTAAAAAAATTTCTGACACCGGAAAATACTTAAAGCCGTTGTTGAAGTAAATTAAATGAATAAACTCAGCTAGACTACATTAAACGTTGAGCCCAATTCTGTTTTTTCAACCTGAATTATAGTTGGAAAGGCTTCTTTAATCTCTTCTATGTGGGTTACGACCAAAATTTTATCAAATTCTGCCCGTAGTGCTTGCACAGCTTCAATCATTAGTTCTTGGCCAATTTTATCTTGAGAACCGAAACCCTCATCTATAAACAACATTGTACGCCCAACACCAGAGCGGTCTGCAAGCAATTTGGATAGTGCTATTCGTATAGCGAAACTTATGCGAAAGGATTCGCCGCCGCTAAAAGCTGCGAACCCATGTGTACCCAATTCATCGGAAATATGAATTTCCAACTTTTCATACTTAGCGGCGCTTTCCGGTTCCCCATGCATTAATTGGAATCTGATAGATAATCTGCCATTGGTTAGTTTATTTAAAAGACGATTGGAATGAGCTTCTATTCTAGGCAGAGCATTTTCAACAAGTAAAGCCTGCACTCCGTCTTTTCCGAAAGCACGAATTAGGTCGTCGTAAATCAGCTGTTTCTCTGCGAGTTTGATTCTATCTTTTTTTAAAATATCGATATCATCGGACAATTGCTTCTTTTTTTTGATTTGTTCTATAGCTATTTGTTCTTTTACCACTGCATCTTGACGCTGCCTAGTTACTTCTTTGAGGCTGCTTTGTATAAAGGATTTGTTTATCTCACCTTGGGTTATTTCATATTGCCCGAACAACTTTTTCTCCAAAGACAAGGATTCCTTTTCCCATGAATCCGATTCGTCACGGATTTGTGCTGACTGCTTTTTTAGTTCATTGCAGGATGAAATTGTATCCGGTAGAGATTTTTTAGCTGCTATTAATCGTTGGTGTTCAGAATCAAAGTGCGAAAATTGTTTTAATTCAGTATTAATGGATTCTGATTTTAAAGGGTTAAAATTAAGTTTTTGAAGTTTTTCTTCAACTAGTTTAAGTTTTGTTATTTCAATAGTGGCATAACTTTTGGTTTTTAATAAGGATTGTAATTCATCGCACCTTTTGGTTGCTTTAATTAATTGCTGTTCTGCCTCCATGCCAGCTTTTTTTTCGCCGGTTAATACCGATAGTTTATTCTGTAGTTCTTTCAATTCAGAAGTTTGAGAAACTTTAATTTCTTCGATTAGTTTTTCGATTAAATCCCTTTTCTCCACCAAAGCTTTAATACTGCTCTCGTTTTGCTTGTGTTGTGTGTTTAGTGACCTTCCTTCGTCCTCATAGCCCTTTCTCAGATTAGAATGTGCTTCATGAGAAAGCGATTGTTCACAAAGAGGACATTTTGGCTCAATAGATTCAAGCATCTTGAATTTGCCTCTCATGCCCTCGTGTTGTCCGCGAAGCCTACTATTTTCGTCTGCCAATCTATTTATTTGTTGATCAATGTTATTTTTTTCATCGACTTTCTTTTTTAGATGATTTTGTTGATTTGAATCTAAGGCCGATAGAAGCTCAGATTCTTTTTGAAGATTGGTTGTGATTTTTGGAAGAAGCTTCACTTTAGGTTCGAGATAATCCTGGATGTTTTTGTTGATGCTTGATAGTTCGGCGTCATATTTTGCTCTAGTCGCAGAAATCGTTTGCTCAAGAGATGACCGTAGGGTCTGCAGTTCGTTATATTGGGTGTTTTTTTGAATAGATTCCCCAAGTTCCGCTTTTAGAGATTCGAACTTGCTGAACCCTTGTTCAATTTCAACCTC
>CAZYCG010000075.1:0-179 GCA_964645865.1 uncultured Dehalococcoidia bacterium
ACCAAAGAACCTTAGCAAAAGCAATAAAAAGAGCTAGACAAGTAGGTATGGTTCCCTTTGACCGCAGTCATAAATTTGTAATAAAGCAAACATATCAAAGAGGGCCAGCAGCTAGGCCCAACGAAGAGAATACTTCTCCTCAATCAACTAACGAGAAGGTAAATAGCCAAGCTACTGCT
>CAZYCG010000075.1:279-6382 GCA_964645865.1 uncultured Dehalococcoidia bacterium
TCCACTGAATCAGGTCAGGCAACAGAAACTGCTGTAACTGAAGAAAAAGCTACTGCTTCCACTGAATCAGGTCAGGCAACAGAAACTGCTGTAACTGAAGAAAAAGCTACTGGTTCCGCTGAATCAGAAAAAAAGGCATAATACACTTAACAAAAATAAATTTATCAGCTTAAGCCGATAAAAACGATATATTCAAGCTACTTTGTCTAAAACCTGACCTTTTTCGTCTTGTACATCTTGAATCTCGGATAATGAATCTAATCCTTTTCTAACTTGACCTAACATTTTGGAAAATCGTTCTTCTAGCTCAAACAAGGTTTCCTTAGCATATTGATTTGCGCCTTCTTTTCTTTCAGAAGCAAATAATTCTGCTTGCTCCATCATAGAAGATGATTCCATTTCAGCCATTTTTTTCATCTCTTCACACTCATTCTGCAAATCATTTTTTATGCGGATTGCTTCTTGGTTCGCTGATTTAACAATTTCCGATTCTTGAACCAATTCTTTTTTTTGCATTTCTGCCGCATTCATTAATTCTTGAACTTCAACTTCAGTGGCATTTTTAACCCTGTAAGATTCAAGTTGAGCTTGTTTTATTATGCTTTCTTTTTGCTTAACTATCTCTTCAGCTTCTTCAATATTATCTGAAATAGATGTTTTCATTTTAGCGGAAAAATTTGTTAGTTTTTCATAATCAACAAACACTTTATTCCTTATTCCCGGAACTTTATTTGTGGACTCTAATAATTCGTTTAAATCCGATAGCAATTCATGAATATTCATTACAACTCCTTGTTTTTGTACGCTTTTTTCAATTCTGCAGAAATTGTTTGAGGTACCAGGCTGTCGACTTTTCCGCCTAATTTAACTACCTCTTTTATCCTGCTAGAATAAACAAATTGGTATTGAAGTGAACTCATCATACATATAATATCTATTTCTGGGTTCAAATTTCTCCACATTAAGGACATTTCTGATTCATATTCAAAATCATATCCGGCCCTCAATCCTCTTACTATAAATTTTGCTCCTACCTGTTTTGCAAAATCTGTTGCCAAATTACTAAAACTAGTTACTTCCACATTAGGCAGGTCTTTAATACAGTCACGAACCATATCCACTCTTTTTTCGGTACTAAACATCACGTTTTTAGGGGGCGAATCATATATCGCGACAATAACTTTTTCAAATAAACCTGAAGCTCGTTTTGCAATATCAATATGTCCATTATGTACCGGATCGAAACTGCCAGGATAGATTGCTTTAACCATTTGTTACACCCATAGAATAAATAGAAACGTATGAATCTCCATATTTTTTTGCTGAAATTCTGGTAAGACCTTCATACTTGGACTCAGGTTGATTTTTTCGACCATGTTCTGTTATAACAATCGAATGTTCGTCTATAAAGTCTCCACTAGCTACCATCGGCATAATCTTTCCCCAACAATTATCTGCATATGGTGGGTCCATAGTAATTAGACTATATTTGGACTTTATACCAGTTATAAATCTCTCAACATCAGTGCAATATACCGTACCTTTATCTTCAAGCCCAAATTCCGATAAAGCAGATGATATATTACGGCATCTAGACCTGTTTTTTTCAACAAAATCAACAAATTTAGCTCCACGAGACAAAGCCTCTAGTCCCAAAGCCCCTGTTCCTGAATACAAATCAAGCATGTGAATATTATTGAACTTTTCATTGCCAAACATTGAACATATAGCCAATCTCACCATTTGAAGGGTGGGCCTTAAAGTCTCTGATTTTGGAGAAGTCAGGACCATTCCTTTAAGTTTTCCGCCTGTTATTCTAGTTTTCATAACCACATTTTTTCTGATTCGCATCTAACATTTGCTCAATATCAATCAATTCAACAGGTAAAGGATAGTACCACCAGAAAATTTTCTTTCATAGCAAATTTAAGGTGTCATTTTCTTTACTAATTTTCGTATTAGTGTTCGTAGCCTGTAAATTTTAGATAAAAGTTTTTTGAACTTTTCTATCATTTACAAACACCTGTTTTGAGCCTAGAATTGAATTTGTTGTATTTTAATTGATTCCATTTAAACCATCCTATGTATAGAAATAAATCAAAGACAATTGCAATAATATTTGAGTGAAAAGTTGAAGTGTACATATGCTTGATAACGATTTATATAAAGCCCGTTTAAATAAACTGGACGAGTTACGCAAAAATAACATAGAACCCTTTCCAACGAACTATAACAAAACACACAGCACTGCACAGGCAGTTGAAGAACTTGCAAAAATAGAAATCGCTGCTTCTGAAAATCCTGCTAAAACACAATCAATTTCAATAGCTGGACGCATAACCCGCTTTCGAAAAATGGGTGGAACCACATTTATTGACCTTAAGGACCAATCAGGACATATTCAATTAATTTTCAGGAGGAATTTTCTGGAATCCACTTATCAGCACGTCAGGCTTTTGGACGTTGGAGACTGGCTAGGAACTGTAGGTCCGGTTTTCAGAACCAAGACCGGCGAAGCTACTGTTGAGGTGCATGAATGGCAAATATTGTCAAAAGCCATTAGACCGCTACCAGAAAAATGGCATGGATTGACTGATATTGAATTGAGGTATCGGCAACGATATCTCGACCTGATATCCAATCAACAATCTCTAGACATTGCCATATTACGTAGTAAAACAATTAAATTATTGAGACAAAAAATGGATTCCCTCGGATTTACCGAAGTAGAAACCCCGATTTTAGTACCTATACCAGCAGGAGCAAGTGCTACTCCTTTTGTTACTCACCATAACGCTCTCAATAGAGATTTATATCTAAGAATAGCTACGGAATTGTATTTGAAACGCATTATTGTAGGAGGAATTGAAAAAGTTTATGAAATAGGAAAGGTGTTTAGAAATGAAGGATTAGACTTTTACCACAACCCTGAATTTACTATGATGGAAAGTTATCAAGCTTTTGCAGATTATGAAGAGGTGATGGTAATGGTTGAATCTTTAGTACATGATCTAGCATTAAGTTTGACTGGAAATTCAAAATTCGAATTCGAAAACAACACTATTGACTTAACCCCTCCTTGGAAACGATTAGATCTGCGCGAAGCGATTAAATCTGCATCTGGCATTGATTATCTTAATCACTTGGAGATTGAAAGTTTATCAGAACAAATGAAACAGAAAGGTTTGGATAGCGGTGCCCAAACAACTTGGGCAGGTTTGATGGACAAATTAATTTCATTAGTAATTGAACCAAATTTAATCCAACCGACATTTTTGGTAAATTACCCGGTTGCGATGTCTCCTCTTGCAAAAAAAAGCCCTCAAAATCCTTTGATAGCAGAGCGATTTGAAGGATTTGTCGGTGGAATGGAAATATGCAATGCTTTCAGTGAATTAAATGATCCTATAGACCAACGAATTCGATTAGAACAACAGGAATCTCTCAGATCGAAATTTAAAAATGTAGAACTTGATAGGCTAGATGAAGATTTTATTATCGCACTTGAGCACGGCATGCCTCCAACTGGGGGAATGGGGCTGGGCATAGATAGGCTTATAATGATCTTTTCCAGTCAACGTTCAATTAGAGAAGTGGTCCTCTTCCCTCAATTAAAGTCATAAATAAATTAAAACCTATCCATCTTTAATGGCGTTAAATCAAGTGAATGAGAATCACCAATCACAATCTCTGATACAGCTTTGCCTGTAACAGGTCCCATGGTCATCCCTAGCATCGCATGACCGGTTGCAACAATCAGGTTCTCCATATTTGGTATCCTGTCAATTACAGGCACTCCATCAGGCGTAACGGGTCTCATTCCTGTCCAGACATTGGTAATCTCAAACTTTGCAGTATCTCCTGCTAAATACTCATGTGCGCCACCAACAATCGCCTGAACTCTCTTTTCATTGATACTGGAATCAATACCTGTAAGCTCTAAAGTTCCTGCAAGTCTTATTCCGTCAATAACTGGGTTAACCCCTATTTTAGCCTCTGACAGAAGCATCGGTGTCTTAATTGACAATCCTGTACGATTGTATGACACACTGTAACCCTTTGCCGGCTGGACTTGCAGTCCTAGTCCAATCTTCTTCGCTAAGTTAGGAGACCATGCTCCTGCTGTAATTATTGTCCAATTAGGAGTATATTCTTTGTTTGATGTGACAATTTTACTGATTCTATTACCAGATACAATCATATCTTTTACTTCCGTATCTTCGACTATATCAACCCCTTTGGATTTTACCAAATTTGATAATTGGTTAACAAATTTATACGGGTCGAAATGACCATCTCCTGGATAATACACACCACCATGCACATCGTTTCTCAAGCCCGGTTCAAACTTTTGAAGTTCATTGTTTGTCATCTTTTGTGACTCGATTCCATGAGATTCAACTTCTTCAGCTTCATGCAAGCCGAGATTATATCCTTCGACTGTTTTATACACCATTAATAAACCATCTTTTCTAAAATTACAGTCTAATTCTGGATTAGCATCCATAATTTGTTCATATAAAGACATGCTTTCTGTAGTTAATTTGACCAAAGTCTCTATGCCTTTTGCAGTCCTTCTTTGATTACAAGCCTTCATAAATTTCCACAACCATAAAATTAATTCATAGTTGAATCTAGGCTTTATATAAAATGGACTAGTTGAATCAAACATCCATTTAAGACCCTGTAAAACTACACCGGGTGCTGCCAAGGGTATACTGTGTGAAGGTACGATTAAACCACAATTTCCAAAAGAACTTCCATGCCCTATTTTACCCTTATCTAAAACTGTTACTTTTATGCCACGAGAACTTAAATAATAGGCACTGCATATACCTATCACACCTCCACCAACTATTATTACTTCGTCATCTTTATACATAGAGTTCACCTTCGCTATCAAAAAGTTTAAGTAACCAGTTCACAGGTGTCAACCAATGCATGATCTTATGCCAATAAAACTACCCTAAGTAATTTTATAACTGTTAACGGTATTGGATATATAAGTTTTCCTATATACCATACTATACCCGCGATTACTGCTCCTAAAATCAGTGCCGAAAAAATATCCAATGGGTAATGGACTCCTACATATATTCTGCTAATCCCATAAACAATCGAAAGAAGTAACAATGCGATACCGTAACGTTGGTTTACAATTAATGCGCTTATAGAAATTGCAAACAACACCGCCAATGCATTTGACGGAAAAGAGGAATCAGTAGCTTCATAATATATTAGGGTTATTTGCTCGTTTTCAAATGGCCGTGACCTAAACAAATATGCATTGGCAACAAAAACCACCCAATTAACAAAAGCCAATGAAATGACGCTGAAGATAACAATATACTGGTTAACAACTCTTTCTTTTTGCCCTGAACCATTAAACCAAATTCCTACCATAAACAAAGCAAATATAACAGGGAAAAAATAGTCGCTGGCTAATATACCCATGAGTAAATCAATCATTTCTGATTTCCCTGCATAACGATTGATTGCCAAACTTAAACTTAAATCATAATCAATGATCGAATTCAAATCCAAATTATCTACTAACTCTGTCCAATCGGTAATTTTAGAAGAACTTAAATATGCTACTTGCAATACGACTGCTAAGCTTAACGCCATAATTAATCCAATCGATAATTTCAATTTGGAACCTTTTTGTGTAACTTCATTAATTATGAAAAACATCGAAGAAGGAATCAATTTGCCACGATTAAAAATTGCTTGTAGATATGTAGATTCTTTTAAAACATCCAAGCCAATACTTAAATTAGTTTCTGGCTTGCCTTTGCGCAAAATTGAATTTGCAATCAATATCAGTACTATGGCTGTAACTGTTGAAATCACGAAAAACAAGGCTTGCATATTAGCGTCTAATCCACCTTCAAAATCGTTTATGTTACGTTTTTCAAAGCCGAAATACCATACAAATGCTATAACCATGATGAAAAAACCAATAACGAAAGATTTTTGAGGATTCTTAATTACCTTCATAAACTCTAATTGCGACCTACCCGCAATCAAAGTCAATAAACCTAAATTAGAAACTAACGCAAAGAAAAAATATTCAATAGCAAACATCGACATTTTTAAAACT
>CAZYCG010000076.1:0-6351 GCA_964645865.1 uncultured Dehalococcoidia bacterium
AAAAGAGTTTGTTATAAATGCAAGGCGATTAATAAATCCTCTGCAAAAATTTGTTCCAACTGCCAAAGTTATATCGCTAATAAAACAAAGTCAAATTCATCATATGTTAATCGTAATTTAGGTTATGACTTACAAGCTTGCACCAGTTGCGGAAAACTTGATTCAATTTATGGCAAATTATGTCCTAGTTGTAATGCTCAATCAGAAAAGCCTCCTCATTATTAAATGGAACCCCTAGACAATTTGATTTCAAACTCCAATGGCCATAATGTAATATCGTGGCGAAACAAAGTTTTTCCTATTGCTGTCAGTGTCTGCGTTTCCTTTCTATTCATATATGTTATTTCCAACGTTTTAGGCATAATCAATTCAAGCGAATCTCAAGATTCCATTGGGGAAGTGTCAAGATGGTGTGAACGTATTAGCAGCAGCATATTTAGAGAACCTACAAATGCATTGAGCAATTTAGGTTTTATGTTTGCAGGCTTATCAATGCTTTGGATTTTGTCTCGGGACACTCAGAATTCGTGGAAGAAAAACCAATTTCATGGGATTACCCCAATATCAATGCTCTATGCCGGCACAGTAATATATTTGGGGCCTGGATCAATGCTTATGCATGGAACAAACACAAGTTGGGGAGGATGGGCAGATAATCTTAGTATGATCATGTATATAATCCTACCTTGGTTAATCAACATTGGTAAAATGGGAAGGTGGCCACAAAAACAATTTTTTGCAATCTACACAGCAATAATTTTAGTTTATGCCATATCGAGATGGTTTTTTGGTTCAAAATTAGGTGTTAATCTTGACTTATTTGGACTTTCTATTGGTCTATGGATTATTTCTGAAACACTATTCAGATTTTGGTCTCAGAGATTTAGATGGCTATCAGGATTTCTAGGTTTTATTGTAGCCGCTGTATTTGGAATTATGCCTACTGAAATATTTGCGAATTTGGATAAGTTTTGGTGGGTTATCTTGTTTTGGATACCAGCTATCTTGTCTACAAACCAGCCTCTTTATAAAAGAACTTATTTACCTTGGTTTTCTATTGGCATGATATGTTATCTTTTAGCTTTTGCCGTCTGGTTACAAGGATATCCCAACACTACTTTTTGCAATCCTGATTCGTTGATTCAGCCTCATGCAATTTGGCATTTAATGACTGCTTTTTCAACTTGGTGTTTTTTTAAATTTTTGAGAACTGAGAAAGAAATCTAATATGCCTTGCATATAAAAATCTGCCTTAAAACTCAGCCGTTTTTTATAGTATAATTCCACATATCTGATCAGGTTATATCTGTTTGAAATAAAATGAAATATCGAATTAAAGGATAAGTAACTTAATATGGCCGATGTAATTTGTCAAAAATGCGGATACAAAACAAATACTAAAGAAGAAGACACCGAACGTGGTTCTACCTGCCCAATTTGTAGAGGAGAACTAAAAGTTGAGCGTTCTAAAGCATGTGGATGTATTTTATTAATAATTGCTATCGCAGTGACAGCGGGTATTTTATGGAGATTTTTGTTATAACTTCATATCGCTATATTCAAAGTAACGAGTGCATACAATGAATTATCTCAATAAAAAGCATATTGTATATTTTATACTGACAGTAATTGTATTTATGGTGATTTATAATGTCTTATTGTTTAGCTGATAAAAACACAAACATAATAAACAAAACTGTGACATTTTAAAATTAATTGATTCTCATGATAAAAATCATAATACTTAAATCCAATATATAGATATGCGCGGACGTTTTACAGGAATTGGCTGCATTACATTAGTAATAATATTAATTGGACTGTCATTATCTGCAAATGATTCTTGTGGATTTTGGTGCTGGAATATCTGGTTGGATTTTGACCTTTCATGGTTTGAATGGGGAGAGTGATATCCGATAAAACATTCTTAATCCTGTTTCTAATAACCGCATCTCTACTTGCTGCAATACCAATATTCATTCGAATCCTTATGAATGGATGAATTATTATCAATATACCTGCATATGCCTCTTTATTCTTGACGTGAAAAAGACCATACTGCGGCAGACAAAAGTACAAAACCTAAAACACCAATTATAATGGCATCTTCTAGAACTCCCATTCTATGGCCAAAAACGGTTACTCCCAAACCTGTTTCTGCCATATTATCTGTGGTCAGTAAAGCCAGGTCTTTTTCTAAAAAGACTTGGCGTACAGCATCTACTCCATAGGTTAAAGGATTCACTTTAGCTATGACCTGCAACCATGGAGAAACATTATCTACAGGGAAAAACACACCTGACAAAAATATCAACGGGAAAATAAGTAACTGCATTACCATCTGAAACCCTTGCTGCGAACGCATTCTGGTAGCAACAAAGATCCCTACTCCAGACAAAGAAAGTGCCAACAAAAGAACCAAAAGTAAATATTTGATTACTAGAATAAAGGTCAATGATATGCCTAAAAATGGAGCTAATAGCAATAGGATAATTCCCTGTGCCATAGCAGTGGCGGATCCACCAAGTGCCTTCCCAATAACAATTCCAGTCCTGCTAATAGGAGCAACCAATATCTCTTTTAAGAACCCGAATTCACGATCCCAAACAATCGACATACCCGAAAACATTGAGGACATCACGACGGTCATGGATAAAATACCAGGATACATAAACTTGATAAAATCCACCCCTTCAGTCATCGTTCCAACAATACGATTAAAACCAGCACCAAAAACAACAAGAAACATTAAGGGAAAAGCAAATGAGGAAATCATCCTAGATCGCTCTTGAACGAATCTTAAAAGTTCTCTATAAGCTACAACCCAAATACCTCTGTAGAATTCAACCATCTGTCACCTACTCCTGTATTTCAAGGATTGTTTTAATTGCGCTGATTCGTCAACTTCTTCATCTCTTATATCTCTTCCAGTCAGGCTAAGAAATACATCATCTAAGGTAGGTCTTCTAACATTAATTGATAACAATTCCCCTTTAAAATTCCTGACAAATTCTGGCAAGAATTCCTCACCTTTAGGAACACTAAATTTCACGATATCATCCTGTGTTTCAGATTCGAGTGACCAATTTTCCCCCAATTCTTTAGCAGCAGCCTCGTTATCAGTCGCTCTAATCATTACCAAATCACCTCCAACACCATCTTTTAATTTATCTGGTGTATCTATAGCAACGATATTCCCGTCATCTATAACTGCTATTCGGTCACAATGCTCCGCTTCATCCATATAGTGAGTAGTTAGGAATATAGTAAGATTTTCCTTAACACGAATATCTTCAACATAGTCCCATATATATCTTCTAGTTTGAGGGTCCAATCCCAACGTAGGTTCATCTAAAAATAGTACTCTTGGATGATGAATCAATCCCCGCACAATTTCAAGCCGACGTTTCATACCGCCCGAATAAGTTCGTGTTTTTCCTTTTCTTCTATCCCAAAGATCCACCAAATCAAGCAAATCTTTCATTCTTTGATCTCTTATATCCTTTGAAACACCATATGCATAAGAATGGAATAATAAATTTTGCTCTGCTGTAAGATATTCATCAAGAGTTGATTCTTGAAATACAAGTCCAATTGACCTTCGCACTTCGTTCCTTTGTTTGACGACATCGTATCCATTTACCGATGCTGAACCGCCAGATGGATTTAAAAGTGTGCACAAAACATTTATGGTAGTAGTTTTACCCGCCCCATTAGGACCAAGAAATCCAAATATCTCCCCTTCATCAACCTCAAATGAAACTGATTTAACAGCTTCCAACCTGCCATATTTTTTCTGAAGATTTTCTACCTGTATCGATTTCATATTTCTCTTTGCAATAGATTTTATCCAAGATTGGCAACGTTTACCACAATACACAAAAACCAATTACCTACACAATCAGGTAGTGCTAAATTAATTCATGGTTAAATCTTATCCTCAGCTAAGTAACACATATGATAGTAGATCGGAATAGATAACCACCGATTCAATGGTACAACAGCAATTATAGTACGCTTAGAATATCAACCCTATATATGCTCTTTAAATACAACTATCTGTGGTATAAAAACACACATCGGATATTTCACAAGAATCATAAGGAGCTTAATTATGGCAGAAGAGCAAAAAAAATATTTCTCCTGTGACAAATGCCAAGGCACTAGTTATAAAACGGGTGCTATTCGAACAACTGGATCAGGAATCTCAAGATTTTTGAATCTGCAAAATCAAAAATATAACACAATCTCTTGTCAGAAATGTGGCTACACAGAGATATATAGAGCTGATGGCGGAGGAATGGGTGGTAACATTTTAGATCTATTATCAAATTGATTCTAAAAATTTAGAGTAATAATTTAGGTTGTGTTCGAAATGGTTAAGAAAAAAGATTATATCGAACCGGTTTCACCTACTTACAGTGAAACTCAACGTTTCCGTCAATTATGGATATGGATACTTATCACGGTACCTACAGTTGTAACAATCTCGTCACTGACATGGTCGATTTTTAATACACCTTCAAACAAGAGTACGATTATATTAACAACATTAATTTGCAGTATATTCCTTTCTTCAATCATCTACCTTGTATATATTGCGACCCTTGACACCAAAATAACTGCTGTTGGCGTATTTATTAAATTCCGACCTTTTCACCGTAAATGGATTCTATTTCCATTTGAAAGCATTCAGGCTGCTGAATCGTGCAAATATAATCCAATAAGAGATTACGGTGGATGGGGGATTCGCTACGGCCTTAAGGGCAAAGCATATAATGTTAGCGGTAATATGGGTGTATTGATAAAGTTTTCTGATGGAACACGTTTGCTAATAGGATCTCAAACAAATCTCCAATTAGTGTCTGCAATCAACAATCATTTCCATTAGGTGACTTCAAAATGATTTTTATTAATAACTGTAACTATATCTATAATGATTTTATTCATATTTATGCTAACTATAATATTAGGAATACTCGCAATAATCGTATAATATCGGTTATATTTTTATGAAGGATACGCTAATAAAATATATTGGATAAGGAGGCCAACATGGCCAAAAGTAGAGATACAAAAAAAGAAGTTAAAAAACCTAAAAAACGTAAGGAAAAAAAGCCTTTCGGTGGTAAAGATCTAACACTTAACAGTTAATCTTACAATAATGGATGTTTTGTCAGTTCTAAAACGAATATTCAAGGAATTTTAATAAGGCTAATTATAGGAATACTGATAGCGCGTGTAATTTCTATTTGGAAATTCACTTAGTGCTCTAAAGTTGAAAATGTCCGTTCCTATATAACAATTCGTCTAAATAAAAATTCCCTAATTACATGCAAATACTAAAATTGATCAACAAATATATAGATAACTTTTATACAAGTTTAAATGAAGGTCTTATCTTAAAAATATTCATAGCAATAGCAATATTAGCAGTGGTTGGCTGGTTTATTAAATTATTTAATTAGGCTGTAATCCCAAAACTGTTTCCCTAAACCAATTCCACGGTGTTATCTGTTGGAAATGCAATGCCCATTCCTGAGCAAATTTCGGTATATAAAGGATTAACAGAATTATTGCTAAATGCTTAATCGATTTAGGCATTAATTTCGGCGCAAACCGTTGGGAGATTATGCAATACAAGAAAAAGTTTTCAAACAGATTTGGGAAAAAGAAAATCAACTTCCTATATTGCTCTCCTGTAACTGCAAATGCAATTATTCCAATTAACCTGAAAACATATAAAGCTATAGAAGTGTTTCTTGCGAGCACATTGGTAAATTTTATACTGACAAAAGCTTCTACACTCAAGTAATACATATCAAGCCATTTATCATAGGTTTGATAATGGCTTCCTAAACCAGGCTTTTCATTAAATAACGATGCAAGAATATCTACGATAATTACATCTATAGCATCTAAAAGCATAGATGAAATAGCTCCAGTGATACGCCAACGCAGAATTGTTAAAGGAACTACTATTCTTAAAATTAAAACTATTATCGCGGCGACTGTCAAAATTAATCCTTTACAGATAAAATCAACCTGAATTGTAGCATTTAGGTATATTTATTCCAATAACTATAAAAACATTGCAGATTGAGAATATCCTACAAGAGTTTTATAATTGTCTTTAGACAAATAAGTATAAAAACAGAGGTTTTGGATGTCCGTACCTGCTAAAAGATTTCCTGAATTAGGTAAAAGGTTAAAAAAATGCCGACTTATTACCAATCTGTACCGAAGAGAGGTCGCTGAATTCCTAGGAGTCAACGAACATACTATATATTATTGGGAAAAAGGACAAACCAGACCAAATACAGATAATTTGAATCAGCTCTCACGACTTTA
>CAZYCG010000077.1:0-3312 GCA_964645865.1 uncultured Dehalococcoidia bacterium
ATTTTGTTTTAGCAACTGGCGGCACAGCAAGGTTGTCTCAGTGGGACCAGAAAATCGAGGGTGAAAACTGGGAAGAAATCCAACCACTTACTTTAAGTGAAGCCACTAAGCTACGCTGGAAGAAAGAACCCATGTGCGTGCCTAATGTTGGATACTACAGCAATTGGTCTGACGATAACTCCTCGCCTAAACCCTATTCTTTGATCTTTGATAAAAATGACGAGGTTATTGGCATTTATATGGTTAGTGAAAACGAACAACAAACTCCGTGGCAAAAAATGGCGACTCGTGGTCCATTTAAGAATCCTCACTGGGGCATACATATTTTCTTCAATCCTCCATCAACCTTATGTCCATAATCGAAAAGCATCCATTCATTTAATACCTGGTTCGAATTAATAAACTGTAATCCAAATTTATTGCGAGGAAATAATGAATAATCACCCTGATAATATTTATTCAGAACTCGGCATAAGGCCGATAATTAACTGCCAGGGGCAAAGAACTATGCTGGGTGGTTCAAGACTTAAAAAGGATGTGTTTGAATCCATGGAAGCTGCGAATATGAACTGGGCGCTTATGAGAGAGGTTATGGATAAGGCATCGGAATATGTTGCTCGGCACATGGGTGTTGAAGCAGCATATATAACATCTGGCTGCGCAGCAGCAATGGCTTTAAGTACAGCTGCATGTATATCTCGAAAAAACCCAACATATAGGGGAATCCTTCCAAATTCAAAAGAAATGCAAAACGAGATATTACTTCAAAAAAAACAAAGATATTCATATGACAGAGCATTCACATCAACTGGTGGCAAGTTAATTTACGTAGGTGATGAAACGGGTTGTTCGAAAAAAGAATTGGAGAATAGTATTGGACCGAGTACTGCAGCAATTGCATATTTAGTCCAATCACCGCCTGACTCAACCATTTTATCCTTGGAAGAGACTGTTGCAATAGGCCGCGCGAATAATTTACCTGTGATCGCTGATGCTGCTGCTCAAATATATCCAATTGAGTATTTTCTTAAAATTGCCCAAACTGCTGATTTAGTATGCTTTGCAGGAAAATTTTTCGGCGCTCCTAACTCAACAGGTTTTGTCTGTGGGAGAAAAAAATTAGTAGATGCAGTTGCTGATCAGGGATTTATAGCTTTTCAAACACAACCTGACGGTCAAAAAGCTATTGGAAGACCCATGAAAATGGATAGACAATCAATAATAGCTTTGATAAGTGCTTTAAAATCTTGGTTAACTATGAACCACGAAGACAGATTACTTCGTGTAGACAGGATGCTTAGTTCAATACAAAAAGAACTAAACTCAATTCCTCATATAAAAACAAGTTTTGTCACCACAGAGCATTTTTATGGTAGTAGCACATTACTAGTAGAAATGGATACGGAAGCTATCGGTAAAACTCCTGAAGACATAGCCATTGAATTGGACCAAGGGGATCCTCGTATATGGGTAGTACTGCCTAAAGGAAAATTTTACGGTCCTGAATACTTACATTTTGATGCAATGCCAACTAATAATTTTGCGATAAATGCTCATGCACTTGAAGATGGGGAAGAGCAAATTGTAGCTGAAAGAATTAAAACCGTGTTGGCACATTAAAAATCAACTAAATGCATTGGATATCATCTTAAATAAAAACATAGTTCCCAATAACTTTATCCAACAAGGAGTTTACATTGCGCGGTTCAGACCTTTTAATTAAAACTCTCTCTGATCTAGGAACCAGCCAAATCTTTTGTCTTTCAGGCAATCAAATCATGTCAATATTTGACTCATCTATAGGATCAGATATCGACTTAATTCATTTCAGGCATGAAGCTGCCACAGTACATGCTGCTGACACTTGGGGAAGATTGACAAACCAACCTGGCGTAGCGATGGTAACTGCAGGTCCCGGCTTTGCAAATACTTTATCTGCTTTGTACGTTGCAATGGCAGCTGAATCTCCTTTAGTGCTAATCAGCGGTCATTCGCAACTCTCTCAACAGGGTAAAGGTGCTTTTCAAGAAATGCCTCAAGCTGATATGGCAAAACCAGTTACTAAAAGCTCATGGACGTGCAATAACACCAAAAATATCGGGTATGATATTGAACGTGCCCACCAAATAGCCATATCAGGTAGGCCAGGACCAGTTCATATAACTATCCCAGTAGACATATTAGAAGCCGAATTAATTCCTAATAGCTCTATTAAATACAATAACGATTCATTTGTATCCCCATCACTAACTAAATCAGAAACTATAAACTTACTTGAAACTTTGAAATCGTCAAATCGTCCATTGGCATTATTAGGACAAGGAATAAGCCGACTGACTAGGAACCAAATATCTTTAGGATTATTATCAGATAGTCTACCTATGATTAACATGGAAAGTCCAAGAGGAGTAAATGACCCCAGTCTTGGAGCATTTCCAGAAATACTTAAAGAATCTGATTTGATATTACTACTAGGAAAAAAATTAGATTTCGGACTAAAATTTGGCGATGATTCTGTCTTATCTCCAAATGCCAATATCATTCATATTGACCATGAAATTTCCGTACTTGACCAAGCTAAAAAATCCATACAATCAAAAAGGCTAGTAATCAGTGTTCAGGCAGACCCTTTATCAATAATCGAAATTATAAATAATAATGATATTACAGTAAGCCAAAATTGGCTAACCAAGGTAAAATCAGCGCTAAATTACAAACCTAGCGAATGGACACGTCTAGAAGATTCTATAAAAAGCCCTATGCATCCTTTAGCAGTGTGTAAGCCTATTGCGGATATTTTCCGAAATCAACAAAATACTGTGTTTATCTCAGACGGAGGAGAGTTTGGACAATGGACTCAAGCATCAATATCAACGCCTAACCGTATAATAAATGGTCCAAGTGGAGCAATAGGAAGTAGCATACCAGCAGCGATAGCTGCTTCACTTGCACATCCAGAATCAACTGTTATAGCTATGCTTGGAGATGGCACTTTTGGTTTTCACTGTATGGAATTTGACACAGCTGTAAGATATAACTTGAAATTTGTAACGATAATAGGGAACGACGCAAAATGGAATGCAGAACACCAAATCCAGTTAAGAGATTATGGATTAGATAGAACCATCGGTTGTGATTTAAACAATTCAAGATATGACCTTTTAGTAAATGCCCTCGGCGGCCATGGCGAAAATGTTACAACCAGTTCTGAATTCGGTCCAGCTCTTGAAAGAGCCATGAATTCCAACCTACCATCATGTATTAACGTTTCGATTGATCCAGTTAAAGCCCCAGAAATCAAACGTGATTGAC
>CAZYCG010000077.1:3412-6235 GCA_964645865.1 uncultured Dehalococcoidia bacterium
GATTCAGACACATATATGCACCGATTAAAAGAATCTGGATATACAACTTGTTCAATCGGCAAAAACCATCTTTATCCAATGGAAAACTGCAATTTATATCTTAACCACCCAAATTATAATATGATCGGCTTCGACCATATAGAAGACATGTCTGGTACATGGGGCATCATCGAAGGAAAAAGTATATATACTGATTACCTAGAAAATTTGGGTTTGAAAAACAATTTGTCCAAATACCTAAAAGACCTAGAAGATAAACCTGATTTGGTGCGCCGCTTTATTGCAGAACCATTACCAATAGAACCCGAAAATTACATAGATTCATTTATCGGACGAAGAGTATCTCAATATGTTGAAGAATATGAGTCTGATCAACCAAGTTTTGTTTATGTCGGGTTTCAAGGACCACACGAACCATGGGATGCTCCTGAAAAATATAAAAGATATCCACTAGATTCAATGCCTGAGCCAATTCCGGAAAAACCACAGGGAGATTGGCTTTCTGAAGAAAGTAAAAATTACCATACCTACGCTCAATACTACCAACCGAGTCATCCAAATCAACTTAAAGAAATTACAGCTGGGTATTTCGGGAAAATAGCTATGATTGACGAATCAATTGGACAAATACTTAAAACTTATGAACAAAAAGGCTGGCTGGAAAACACCTACATTATACTTTCATCTGATCATGGAGAAATGCTGGGAGATCTAGGTAGATTATCCAAAAGTGTTTTTTATGAATCTGCAACCAAAATACCTATGATAATTAGAATACCTGAATCATCAGATTACAAACCATTGAGAGGAACCAAAAGAAATCAATTCACAGAACTTATAGATATCCATGCAACTCTACTTGACATCTCAGAATCTCGAATGTGGGAACATCAAGACAGCATATCGATGTTGGGTCCCGATAAACGTAATGATGTCTTATCTGAAGTTCATGTACATTACATGCTGAGGAATGACAAATGGAAAATTGTTGTTGGCAAAAATGGAAATTCATTGCAACTGTTCGACATGCAAAACGATCCTCTGGAACAGATAAATTTATGTGGAAATGAAAAATATAAACAGGCTGAGCTAGAAATGAGAAGTAATCTTCTAAATAGGCTGACTAAAACGACATATAGAAGTGGCGACTTGGATCCTGAATTAAGTTCTCATTTTATTAATCCCGACGATACATAAAACCCACATAAAATATAAGCGCAAAGTCTAATCCAAACCCTTAAACATCCATTTCTCTGATTCGCAGGTTTGTATTCACATAAACTCAATATGTTTGGTAATTAGGTAATAAAGCACGGGTAATAAATCAACTAAAGGCCCAAGTAGACGCTAACTTCATTCTATAGAAAAACCGGCCTGCACATCCAGTGTATACTTTAAAGTACCTTCTTGAATCGGGGTAGAAATTGAAGCTGACGATGCAAATGCTCTAGTTTCAAACATATCACCGCTAGAATAAGACGAAACTGGAGATTCTGATAAACGAATCAATCCACCAAGAGCTACTCCAGAATACTTAGCAAATTGGTTTGCTTTATCAATCGCATTTTCAACAGCATCTTTACGTAAATCATCCATAAACTGTTCAATGTCATCTCTGGCAAACTCAATTCCATTAACTCTGATTGAATCTCTACCTACCTCAGTAACTCCATCAATCAATTCACCTAGGTTATCGATGTCTCTAACCTTTATTACGACTGAGTTATATACCCTGTAACCTACCAACACTTGCTTGCGTACTGTTGATGAAGGACCCGTAAACTCCGGATATTCGTACCTTGGGCTTATGTTTATATTTGCAGTCTGAATATCATCAGAACTTACCTGATTTTGCTTGAGATAATTCAAAACAGCATCTGCATATTTTGAATTATTATTTAATGCCTCTTTAGTATTCAATCCTTCAGTCTCAACCCCAACTTTCAATATTGCTATATCAGGCTTAATTTCAATTGACGCTTTACCTGACACCCATATACCGGAATTACTTACATTAGCCCCACTTGAAACGGTATTGTTACGTACAATATTTTCATCTCTCACCGATGAAATTTGATTAGAGCTTTCCGGCAATGATTGTATTTGTCCAGCATCTTCTTTTCCAGGTGTATTAGAGTTAAAACAGGATACAATTGCAAAAACTCCCAGAGCATAAACGAAAATCTTGAAAATATTAATCATACCAATTCTCCTATATGAAATTTTTGCTGTTAAACCAAAAATTAACTTATCCTAATATTATCTCCTGTTCTTATGGTGCCACCTATTTCAACAAAGGCAAGAGTACCCCGTTCACCTTCAATATCATCCATCAAACCAGAACGGATTTCATCCATCCTGTAACATGGTGTACAAGGACCCGTAACTGTTAAAGTTGCTGAATCACCAACAATTATCTTTTGTCCTTGTTTAAGTTTATTGATATCAAGTCCTGTTGTAGTGATATTTTCTTTTATTAACCCAATCTCTAAATTGAATTTTTGCAACGTTTCAAGATCCATTAACAATACTTGTCTTTCTTTTCTTCTATATGTAGAAACCGGATCATCTGGCACTGGTGAAGGTCTGATTTCGCTTGATGCGTGAATATCACCTTCAATTCCAACGTCAGTAATTAAAACTACTTCTTCTACTTTTTTCATTGGACTTCTATGAGACTCACAAATTTGCAAAGAATGGACAGTACCCAACATTACCTCTCTATTATTTCCATCAATTAAAGCTAATTGATTTTTACGATTATAATTTTACACTACAGTGTATCCGAAATAACTGACCGTTATCCACAAGATGACGTAATCG
>CAZYCG010000078.1:0-5799 GCA_964645865.1 uncultured Dehalococcoidia bacterium
CGAACAGGATATTGTAAGGAATATAATACTCTCAAAATCTTTGAGTTGTCCAATAATCTCTTTGTTTAAAATTATTATAAATAATAGTTAAGTCACATTTTTGCGTTCGCTAGAGTAAGTTGTAATAGTGAATGATATTTTGTTTATTTTATTGTGCTGAGCATCTTTAACTTCTAAATTTCATTGAATGAAGACTTAATACAGGCATATATATGGATTTAGATTAAATTTAAGTTTAGAATGACCCAAATATTTGGAGGTGTTTTATCTTGGTTAAATTAAATATTTTGAGTATTAATGCTCATCCTCACGATTTCACACACATGGCTGGTACCTTGGGTATCCATAAAGCAAAAGGTGATAATGTGACGGTAGTATCTCTTACACCCGGTACAAACGTTCATAATGAAAAAAAACACGATGAACTTATGAAACCAGAAGCAGAAAGAAATATGGACATTATTAATCAGCCGGACGATGAGATTAAACAAATTAAAATCGAAGAATTGGAAAAGGCATGCGGAATATTTGGGATTGATGACGTTCGTGTTCTCGATTATCCACAACCATTTCGCTTAAGTGAATTTCCAAATGCTATTAAAAGTTTAGCTGACATAATATTAGATACGAGGCCGCACGTTTTAATAATGCAAAGTCCATATGCTAGAGGTCACCATGGTAGGATAGGAGTTTATGCTGATGATCATATTGAGACAGCTCAAGCAACAATTGAAGCTAAGTCGGTTGCTAGTGTAGGATCTGATGGACAAACACCTCATACTATAGCTACTACACTTTATCCTGGTGTTTATTTCAATAATAATGAAGTGGATTTTACTGTAGATATAAGTGACTGGTTTGAAAAAAGAGTTGCGGCTGAGGAAATGTATGTTAGTCAAGGACATACCCCTGAATGGTCTAAAAGAAGAATGCTTATAAGTTTGGGGAATTCAGGATGGTTTGCTCACACATTGTATGCTGAATCTTTCGTACGTGAGGTACCTGAATTAGTATCTGAAATACCTATGTCCCCATTAACCATAAGAGGAGTCGAAGAACCTATAATGGAAAAATTTGGACGGATGATAGGTACAAAAGGTAAAGATTTTTAAACCAGATTAGTTAGTTTCATTTTTTAATATCTGATTTGCTTGTATTCTCAATCTATCTCTGTCTGACAAAAATGGACCGATGTTACTGACGAATTCCTGTAAAGATTCCTCTACAGTAGATTCAGAAGTGTCTATAGTTAGTTTATTGCGTATAAATGAACTTCTGAATTCTTCGTCGAATTCATCTATTACTGATTGGATATCTTCTTCTTTCAACACTGTTCTGGTGTGAGGAGTTGTTTTCATCCTTTCTTTAATAGCCTCAGGGGTTGCCTTTAATAAAATCAGTACCGTATCCGGTGCTTTTTTAGCGATTTCACTGTCGATATGCCGAGCTAAACCCTTTCTATCTCCATATTCCTTGTGACCACCGTAACCATAGTATCTAGGTGCATAAACGGCTTCTTCAATATGAAAGCCTATCAGAATGTGGTCTGAATCATCGTAGAGTTGGTTTTCTAGGTGATAGGCAAATTGATACCTTTGGAACATTTCTTTCAATTCCGGCCCTAACGACATGAAAGTAGCTAAATCTTTTTCTGATATCTCATCCCAATGACCAACCCATGGTAGTGTGAAATGATCATGGTACTCGACAATACCTTTAGGTGTAGGTGGGCCCATAAGTTCGTTACGCCACTTAACTATTTCATTAACCAGAGTGGTTTTACCAGAATATTCACAACCTACAATGATTAGTCGCATTTGTTTCCCTCCTACATAAATGTAATTGGACATAAATGTAAGCTTATTGATAACAAAAAATCAAGCATTCACAAAAATAAATGATATATATTTGTGCTAATATGCTTTTCTGTGGATTACTTTTTAGACTTAACTAAAAGGAGATAATTTAATATATGAAAATTGCAAGGCTTGTTGCTCCTCGTAAATTCGAATTTCAAACCGTAACTGATCCAGTTATGGGGAAAAATGAAAGCATAATTGAATTAGAAAGATGGTCCATTTGCGGTACTGACATAAGGAGTGCATATGGACAAGAATTATCAAAAGATAAATATCCTTTAGGCATAGGTGAGCCGTGCCATGAACTTGCTGGGACGATTGTTGATACTGAAGATAAAAATTTGAAAATTGGAGATAGAGCAATTGTATTTCCTACTGTTGGTGGATATGGAGGTTTGGTTGAATTCCTGTCGTTACCGTCTTCAAATATAGTAAAGCTACCTTCTCATGGAAATTTGTCTGAATGGGTTGTGTGTCAACCTGCTTCTACAGCTATGTACGGTTGTAAAACGATTGGTTCTTGGATAGGCAAAACTGTTGCAATAATCGGTCAAGGGGGAATTGGACTGTCATTTACTGCAATGATATCGAAATTAGGAGCTGAAAGAATTATTGCATGTGATAATCTAGCGTACAGATTAAAATATGCAAAACAATTTGGAGCAACGGACACTCTAAACGGTAATGAAGTCTCATTGGATGAAGGTGTAAGGGAATTGACCAATGGGGGAATGGTAGATGTTGTTGTTGATGCAGCTGGATATTCTGAGAGCTTTGAAATGGCACCTAAACTATTGAAAAGAGAGGGGACATTTATATTATTTGGAATACACCATGAAGTTGATGGCTCCGATAAAATATTGTCTGCTCAATCGGTTAATGAATTAATAAGAGATGAAATTGTAATCAAATCGATTGGTCCTGCAGGTAGAGCTAATCCAACAGAACACATAAGAGAAATGATTCGCTTAAAGGAAAGGGGATGGTGGGATCCGGCAAATTTAATTACTCATAACATGAAACTTAATGAGGTAAACGAAGCATATGACATGTATGAGAAAAGAAAAGATAACATCATCAAAGTTGTTATGTCGTGATAGTTAAATCGTTAACAGATTTAAGGAAGAAAATAATATGAAAGTTTTAGTATTTGGAGCAGGAGCAGTCGGAGGATATATAGGAGCCCACCTTGTAGAAAATGGCTTGGATGTGACGTTTGTAGCACGTGGGATTCATTTGCAGAATATGATTGATAAAGGACTGAAGATAATTTTGGGGAGTGAAGAAAAAACAATATCCCCGAATTTTGCAACCGATTCTTTGACTTTTTCAAATGACGTTAAATTTAATGTGGTTATTATTGCTGTAAAAGCTTGGCAGGTTAAAGAAGCAGCGAAAGAAATACTACCGTTCACTTCATCAGAAACACTAATAATTTCTGTTCAAAATGGAATCGATTCTCCTTATGAATTACATGATGTATACAAAGGAAATCAAATTGTGCCAAGTGTTTTTAGAGGGATTTGTTTAGTAAGCGAACCTGGTATTATCTCTGTTCCATCTCAATGCAGTTGGACTTTGGGTGAATTTAAAAAAGATTCTATAACCAATATAAGTTCAATATTAAGTCCATTCATTGACTCTAAACTCAAGTTAAATGTTTCTATAGATGATGACATCATAAAAGATTTGTGGAAGAAATTAGCATTGATAGCACCAATGAGCGGAGTAGGTGCATTGACTCGCTCGGTACTTGGAGTTTGTCTTGAAATTGAAGGGTTGAAATTTATGATTGAATCAGCAGTAGAAGAGATAGTAGCTGTAGCATTATCTAAAAATATAATTTTACCGGATGAAACCCTTGAAAATTGTATGGGTTTCTATAAATCGTTGCCTTTTTCTGCTACTTCTTCAATGCAGAGAGATATTGAACAAAAAAAGCCGTCTGAACTTGAATATCAGAATGGGGCTATAGTTAAACTAGGTAAATCAAATAAAGTACCAGTACCAGTAAATTCATTTATCTATTACAGTCTGTTACCACAAGAATTAGAAGCTCGATCTAATAGTTAAAAGAATAGGAAATTAATTTGAAGGATTATTTATCCTAATTGCAAAAGTTCTAGCCAGTTACCGTCTGGATCCTGCAAATAGCAAGCCACTCTTCCTTCAGAAATAGCAGCAGGTGGATTCATTACTTTAGCTCCGCATTTTTTTAAATGCTCAAATGTGGAGAAGATATCATCTACTAAAAATGCGAGATGAGTTGAACCAATAGCACTTCTTTCATTAGTTGGTCTAGGAATTGGTTCAGGTGATATATATTGGATTAGTTCTACCAAGTGTTCTTTGCCTAGGCTTAACAAGGCTAGGTTCAAATGAGCGGACCCATATCCAACTACCTTCTGTATGGCATCTCCTGTTCTTTCGTATCTGGCACTTACTTCAAAACCAAGACCTTCAGTATAAAATTCTATAGCTTTTTCTAAATCTTCAACTACAAAACCGGTATGATGTGTGTTAAGAATCATTATATTAACCCTCTTTACTCGTTAAGTTTATTAATATTTGTAAGACCTTCAGAGATCTTTTTTCTAAATATTGATATTGTTTCGTCATCCCAATCATAAAAACCTTTTGCGGTTTTGATACCTAATTCGTTATTGTTAACCATATTCGTGATGAGTTGAGGTTCCTGAGTAGTGGATTCCAGGTCAGGAAACAATTGGTTTGCAATAGCTAATATTGTGTCCCATCCTGCAGCATCGAAAACTTGAAATGGTCCAGCAAGGGCTAATCTTCTTCCGAAACTATTTTTTACAACCTCATCGACTTCTTTTGGAGTAGCTATTCCGTTCTCCACTATTGAAATAGCTTCGCGCAAAAGGGCAAACTGCATTCTATTACCAATAAACCCTAAAGATTCTTTTTGTAGTAGTACGGGGGTTTTGCCAACAGCCTTGAAAAGGGCCATTGTGATATCAGCTGTTACTGAAGATACTTGAGGGCCTTTTACCACTTCGATTAAGGGAAGTATATGCGGAGGATTCCACCAATTTGCTACAATGATTCTTTCTGGGAATCGACAATTTATTGCCAATTGGCTTGCTTTAAATGATGAAGTGTTGCTGGCTAATACGGTGTTTTCCGGGCAAATTGAATCTAACTTTTCAAAAATACTTCTTTTAACTTCTAAATCTTCAAAAACTGCTTCTATTACAAAATCGGAACTGCTCGCCGTTGTATCCAATGAATTTTGTGTTTCTATCAATCCAAGGATACTATCTGTATCTAAGTTAGCTTGTTTAGCAGTACTTTCAATGGTTTTTACAGATGCCGCCAATCTCTCTTCGGAAACATCATTCAATATTACTTTGAATCCGTGAGAAGCGAACTGTATGGCTATTCCATGTCCCATCAATCCAGCACCGATTATACCTATGCTATTTATGTTGGATAAATTCAATATTCAATCTCCATAAATTTATGTGTGCCGATGATAGCACTCCGTTAGTTTTCTGTAAGTACCAACGTTAAACATAAGTTATAACTATATGTTTTTAAGATATATTGCTATCGCGTTTTAAATTTACTGTGAATGACTCATGTCCGCACCGCAACACATAGGTGACTTTATTTTGCCACATCCATCCGGACATTTTGATATAGATACCGTAGAGCCATCATCTTTAGATATAATATCTGGTTGTAATTCTTTTCCACATTGTGAACAAGTTAATCCCTTAACCGCCATACCACATCCGACCGTGCATGAATATGTTGTCATGTTTTCTCCCCTATTTGTTAATATGTAATCCAATACTACCAAAAATATTGTTAAATTGTTGCAAGCTACTGTATCTGATTAACATAAAACAATAATTTATTCCATTGAAAGTATTGTTTTCGCTTCCTGTAAACTTGTTCCAGAGATAAATCC
>CAZYCG010000079.1:0-2129 GCA_964645865.1 uncultured Dehalococcoidia bacterium
AATTAAATTCAACTTTAGTAGCTCAAAGCATTGCTGAGCAATTGGTCAGAAGAGTCGCTTTTAGAAGGGCGATACGTCAAGCTACCTTAAGAACAATGCAAGCTGGAGCTCAAGGCATTAAAATTCTTTGTTCAGGTAGATTAGGTGGTGCTGAAATCGCTAGAAGTGAAAAGGCTATGGAAGGAAGAGTTCCATTACATACGTTAAGAGCAGATATTGACTTCAGTGTAGCTGAAGCGTCCACCGATTTTGGGAAAATAGGAGTTAAAGTCTGGATATACAAAGGTGACATTTTACCAAGTCCGACAGTAACTAAGTTAGAAGAAGAAGAAATTAAACCAATAGAAATAACAGTGAAACCTGAAGAGGTAACAGAGACAACTACGGAGAATTCAACAGATGTTACAACCGAGTAGAACTAAACACAGGTTTAAACATAGAGGAAACATGAAGGGAGTAAGTACTTCTGGAAGTACGTTGGCTTTCGGGCAATATGGTTTGAAAGCTATGGAACCATCATGGATAAGTGCGAGGCAAATTGAAGCAGCTCGAAGGGTAATGACTAGATACGCAAGAAAAGGCGGTAGAATTTGGATCCGCATTTTCCCAGATAAACCGATAACTGCTAGAGCAGCAGAAACCCGAATGGGCAAGGGTAAAGGTAACATAGAAGGATGGGTAGCAGTTGTAAAGCCTGGAAGAATTATGTTTGAAGTCGGTGGTATTCCTGAAGATGAAGTAAAGGAAGCTTTAAATCTAGCTTCTGCAAAGTTACCAATTAAAACAAAAATTGTTTATTCAGATAGGTTTAAAATTACTTAAGGGTGTATTCAATTAATTATGCAAATAGATGAAATCAGAAAATTAACAGACGAAGAATTAAAAAAAACATTAGAAGATTCGCAGAGATCATTAATGAATCTGAAATTTAGAAAAGCAACAATGCAATTAACTAATGTTGTTGAAATCAAATCTGTTAGAAAAGATATAGCAAAAATACAAACAATAATCAGGCAACGCCAAATTCTTGGGTCAAAATAATGGAACAAAATAATAGAAAAATTAGAATAGGTAAAGTCATATCCAATAGCATGGATAAAACTGCAATAGTGGTAGTTGAATGGTCAAGCAGGCATAGATTGTATAAAAAATCTGTTAGGCGGACTAGCAAATTTTATGCACATGACGAAAATAATTCTTGTGAAATTGGTGCCGACGTTAAAATCATGGAAACAAGACCTACATCTAAAACTAAAAGATGGCGCGTAATAGAAATCATTGATAGTAAAACGGCTGTAAGCACATAAAGAACAGGGGAAAATATTGATTCAGCAATATACCAGATTAAAAATAGCAGACAACTCAGGAGCAAAAACCATAAGCTGCATAGGCGTGCCCGGCGGTAGTGGAAGAAAATATGCAAGTTTAGGAGACGTTATTGTTGCTTCGGTTAAAGAAGCAGCTCCTGCATCTAATGTCAAAAAGGGAGAAGTTGTCAAAGCGGTTGTTATAAGAGTTTCTAAATCACATAGTAGGCCCGACGGTTCACATATAAGATTTGATGACAATGCTGCAGTTTTAATTGGAGATGATCAGGCTCCTAGAGGGACAAGAATCTTTGGACCTGTTGCCAGAGAATTAAGGGACAAAAATTTCATGCGCATAATTTCTTTAGCGCCAGAGGTTCTTTAATATGAAAATTAGAGTAAACGACACAGTATTAATAACTAAAGGAAGAGATAGAGGAAAAACAGCGAAAGTTCAAAAAGCTTTTCCTAAAACAAACCAAGTATTAATTGAAGGCATAAATTCCGTTTTTAAACATGCTAAAGCATCTGCTACTGTACGACAAGCAGGCATAATACAAAAAGAGTTGCCAATCAGTGTTTCTAACACACTACTAATCTGTACTCACTGCTCAACCCCAACCAAAGTTAAATTCAAAATTCTAGCTGATGGAAATAAAGCAAGAATTTGTTCAGACTGCAAGGAAGTAATAGAGTGACAACTGATAATAAAAACACAGATAATAACGAAGATACGGAAAGTAAGTCAACTAAAAAATCTAAGTCGGCTTCTACCCCTAAGATAGCTAGTGATTCATCTAAAACCAAGGCTTCTGCAAAAAC
>CAZYCG010000079.1:2229-5771 GCA_964645865.1 uncultured Dehalococcoidia bacterium
TACAGGAACCAAGGCCAACGCTAAATCTGCAAAATCAGATGCGACTTCTAAGGCTTCTGCAAAAACTACAGGAACCAAGGCCAACGCTAAATCTGCAAAATCAGATGCGACTTCTAAGGCTGATAGTAAAACTACAAAAAATAAAATAGTAACTAATGAACCCACAGCAATTGAGAAGCATTTTCATACAAATGTTTCTCCTGCACTAATCGAGGAATTTAAATATTCAAGTAAAATGCAGGTACCTCGAATTGAAAAAATAGTTTTGAACATAGGTCTTGGCGAAGCTTTACTTAACTCAAGAGCATTAGAAAATGCCGTAAGAGATTTGAGTTTAATCACTGGGCAAAAACCAGTTGCTACTAAAGCTAAAAAATCGATAGCGACATATAAATTAAGAGAAGGGCAAATCATAGGGGTAATGGTAACTTTGCGTAAAAGACGCATGTACGAATTTTTAGAAAGATTAATCATCTCAGCCCTACCACGTATTAGAGATTTCCACGGTATACCGTCTAGTTCTTTCGATGGGAGAGGAAACTATTCGCTAGGAGTAAGGGAACAAATAATATTTCCTGAAATCGAATATGGTTCAGTTGATAAAATGAGAGGGCTCCAAATGTCTATTGTTACTTCATCTAATACAAACCAAGAAAGTAAACGTCTGTTGGAATTATTAGGAATGCCATTTGAGAGACAGGACGATCCGAGAAAAATAGCGTAGAAATAACTAGAGTAATATTAAAATAAATTAAAGGAATTTTATTTGGCAAAAGAATCTAAAATAGCTAGATGGCGAAAGCCCCAAAAATATGCCGTCAGACAAACTAATAGATGCTACTCTTGCGGAAGACCCAGAGCATATATACGACATTTCGGTCTTTGCAGGATATGCTTTAGAGAAATGGCATTAAAAGGATTACTACCCGGCGTCAAAAAAGCCAGCTGGTAGTTATAAGGGAGATTATATGACCGTAACAGACTCTATAAGCGACATGTTAACGCGTATCAGAAATGCTATTGCTGTGCATCATGACACAGTAGATATGCCTTATTCTCAGGCTAAAAATTCTATTGCTAACATTTTGAAACAAACAGGCTTTATAGCTGACTGTAATAAATACGATAACAATGGAAAATCATATTTGAAGATTAAATTAAGCTACAGAGAAGCAGGCGAATCTGCTATTACAGGATTAAAAAGAATGAGTAAACCCAGCCTTCGAGTCTATTTCAAAAAGGGAGAGATTCCTAGATTCCAAGGTGGTCTAGCAATGTCTATTGTTTCAACTTCAAAAGGAGTTATGACAGGCAAACAAGCTTGGAAACAGAATGTTGGCGGAGAATTGTTATGCTATATTTGGTGAGGTGTCTTGATGTCAAGAATTGGTAATAAAACAATAAATATACCAGACGGAGTTACAGTAGGCATAAATAACTCCTTGGTAAACATAAAAGGTCCAAAGGGGACTCTTGAGTTTACAATTCCCGACCCGATAACAGCCGCAGTTGATGGTAAAAATGTAAATGTAGAGCGACCTAATTCAGATAAACCTATAAAAGCACTGCATGGACTTTCCAGATCATTAATCGCTAATTGTGTGTTAGGAGTAAGTGAAGGATTTCAGAAATCCCTCGAAATTGTCGGTGTTGGTTATCGAGCAGAACAAAAAGGTAAAAACGTAACTCTTAGCGTGATGCTGAGCCACACGGTTACAATAGAACCTCCTGAAGGAATAGAAGTACAAGTACAAGATAACTTAATACATGTAAAAGGAATAGATAAGCAAAAAGTGGGACAAGTATCGGCAGAAATCCGATCTGTCAGACCACCCAACGCATATACCGGGAAAGGAATACGCTATCAAGGCGAACAAGTTAAGATTAAACCCGGCAAGAGTGCTAGAAGGACGGAATAACTTTGAAATGAATCATTCAGCAAATAAAAGAAAACAACTTGCATCAAGGCATATACGCGTCAGGAAAAAAGTTTCCGGCTCAAAATCAAGACCGCGTTTAGCCGTATTTAGAAGTTCTAAACATATCTATGCGCAAATCATAGATGACATTACTGCAAATACGATTGCTAGCGCTTCGAGTTTGGACGCTGACGGTAAATCTGAAGGCGAAACGAAAAGCGAATCTGCAAAAATAATAGGTTCCTTAATCGCTAACAGAGCTATATCTAAAGGAATCAAATCGGTAGTTTTTGACAGAGGCGGTTTTAAATATCATGGACGAGTTAAATCTCTGGCAGATGCAGCAAGAAAAGGGGGACTGGAATTCTAATGACAACTGCAAATGTAAATAAAGACATTCGTATAAATGAAGAAACTAAAGAAGAAATACCCCTAAGTGAAAGAGTGGTTAAAATTTCTAGGGTTGCTAAAGTAGTTAAAGGTGGTAGAAACCTTAGATTTAGTGCTGTAGTTGTGGTTGGCGATGGACTAGGTAAAGTTGGTATAGGCAGTGGCAAATCTGAATCAGTACCAGACGCTGTTAAAAAAGCATCTACTCAAGCCCAGCAAGGCATGGTATCGATAAATTTGCAAAATGACACTATACCTCATGTTGTAAAAACTAAATTTTGTGCATCAGAAGTTTTATTAATTCCCGCATCTCCAGGAACAGGAGTAATAGCGGGAGGAGCCGTAAGAGCAGTAGTAGAAGTAGCTGGAATAAAAGATATTTTGACAAAGGTCCGCCGTAGTTCTAACCCTGTAAATGCTGCGAAGGCTGCACTTAAAGGTCTTCAAATGCTTAAAAACAGAGAGACTGAAATACAACAACGCAGACTATTGATAACAGATCCAAAAAATCAGGCGTAATTCTTCATTTACGGCTTATGGGAAAAAACATGGAAAAGCAAATCTCAATTACATGGATTAAAAGCACTATTGGATACCCTGAAGGGCAACGTAAAACGATAAAGAGCTTAGGGTTCAAACGCCTAAACCAAACAATAACACATGATAATACACCATCAATACGAGGAATGATTTTCAAAGTTAATCATCTTTTGAAAATAAATCAATCATAACTCTTTAGGAGTAATACAATGAAACAACACGAGGTTATATCAAAAACCTCAACTAAATCGCGAAAACGAAGAGGTAGAGGCTATGGAAGTGGTCTAGGTACTTATGCGGGTAAAGGATTAAAAGGACAGAACAGTCGTAGCGGAGGTGGAGTATCTATATATTTCCAAGGCGGACAAAATCCTCTAACTAAATCTTTACCAAAACTTCGTGGATTTAATAATAAGTTTCGCATCAAATACACAACATTAAACATCGGTTCGATTTCACATTTACCATCAGATGTTTTAATTGATGCAGCATATTTAATAGATAACAAGATTATTGCTAATGCCAAAAACCCTATAAAAGTTTTGGGTGATGGTGAACTAGACCACCCAATAAATGTAAAAGTTCAAAAGTTTTCGGAATCTGCTAAGTCTAAAATCATATCAGCAGGCGGCACAGCAGAGGAAATTTAAAATTGAGAGAAAGTCGCACAACTCAAAATAGCCTACAAAGACC
>CAZYCG010000080.1:0-5551 GCA_964645865.1 uncultured Dehalococcoidia bacterium
AATTTTTTAAAATAGTCTTGGAGTTCGAAATAAGCATCTTTAGCTTGGTCGATTTCCCAAACCCTTTTGTAGTCAGATAAAAATGGATAAACAGGGGCTACTAACTTTACTTCAGGTACCAATGAAGCACAAGCAAGACTTAACCCTCCACCTTGACTACTACCAGTCACTCCCACTCTTTTTTGGTTAACAGAATCCATGTCCATCACTATTTTGGTAAGTAGTGCGGTATCTAAAAATATTTGGGTGAATAGCATGTCATCAGCAGGGCCTTCAAGTCCCCTTATTATGTGTCCTCTCATAGTGCCACCTGTAGTACCTCCTACGTCTTCTGAGATACCACCTTGACCTCTGCAATCTAATGCAGCTACTGTGAATCCCTCTGCAGCAAAAGCTAATTTGTCAGACCAATCACCAGAGTCGCCAGCATATCCGTGAAACATGATTATGGCTGGATTTGGGGTTGTACTTTTTTTGGGATGAACAAGTTTGGCATGGATTCTAGCGTTTTTAGTACTAGTGAAATATAAATCAAAGCATTCTGCGAACGAAGTTTGAAATTTTGATGGGATGATTTCTACTTTGGGATCTATATTGGTAACATCAATTAATTTTGTGTCCCAAAACAAATCAAAATCCTGTGGTTTAGGAGTTGAACCCTTATATGATTTGAGTTTTTCCAAAGGCATGTCGAATGATAGGGGCATTTTAAGTTCTCCAATCTTTATTAGTTAAGGCAGGTAGGTAATTTGAAATAAGTTTGCTAAAATATTTGTAGGACATCTCTTTCGGTTTTGTTTCATGATACATCAAGGAGTTAACATTGTACCAAATACCAAGCTTGGATGAAGTATTGCAGGCCCAAAAAAGAATAGCACCATATATAACCCGTACTCCATTACATCATTATCGGTCTTTAGATGAAATTATAGGAGCAGAAGTTTATGTGAAACATGAAAATCACCAATCTCTTGGTGCTTTCAAGTTAAGGGGTGCTTTGAACACAGTAAGTCAATTGACTGAAGATGAAAAAACCAAAGGAATAATATCTTCATCTACAGGTAATTTTGGTCAAGGTGTGGCGTACGCGGGTGGAATATTTGGTGTGAAAGTTGTTGTTGTTGTTCCTAAAACAACCAATCCAGATAAAATAGCATCTATGAAAAGACTGGGAGCAGAATTGATTTTGTATGGCAGTGAATTTGATGAAGCAAGAGAATATGCTGAAAAACTTTCTAAAGAAAAAGGTTATTTTTATGTTCATTCTGCTAACGAACCTAGACTAACAGCTGGAACTGGTACGTACACATTGGAAGTTTTGGAAGATCAACCTGATATAGATGTGATAATAGTACCGCTTGGAGGTGGCAGTGGAGCATGTGGAGCTTGTGTTGTTGCTAAAGCGGTCAATCCAAACATTAAAGTTATAGCTGTACAGGCTGAAAAAGCGCAAGGGGCATATTTATCGTGGAAAAAAGGAGAAATGGTTACTGCTCCTATGGAGACAATTGCCGAAGGTCTTGCAACTGCAATGGGATATGAATATACACAGAAGATACTAAGGGAATTACTAGATGACTTTGTATTGGTTTCTGAAAAAGAAATATTGAAATCAATTGTTCTTTATCTTGAAAAAACTCATAACCTAATTGAACACGCTGGAGCTTCTTCTCTTGGTGCTGCACTTAAAATAAAAGATGAACTTAAAGGTAAGAAAATTGCGCTGATAGCAAGTGGTGGAAATTTATCAATTGATCAGTTGAAGGTTGCACTTAATTCGTAAATTCAAATTGATAAATAACTCTTTATCCAGGGTTTTGTTTCTTGAAATTTTAATGCTAAAGATAATATGAGTTCCTCTTTATGCTTCGGAGCAATTACATGGAATCCTACTGGTAGTCCATTTGAAGTAAACCCTACAGGTATACTAGCAGCTGGATATCCTATCAAATTACCTTGCATTGTAAAAGCGCCGTTAAAATAATGTAGAGGGAAATCGCTCTCATCAGTAAAATTATCTTCGAGATCGATATCGGTAAACGCAGGGAAACATGCAGTAGGGGAAACAAGAAGGTCGTATGACTGAAAGAACTGTGCCATTTTCCCTTTAAGGGCGTCAATATATCCTAGTGTTTCAGCGTATTCCTTAGTTGTGACTCGTGAACCTCTTTCGATAAAAAATCTGCAAAAGTCGGTCATATCCTCTCTGTGGCTATCCAGATATTGCCCATAGGAATTATAAAAATCTGATGTGATAATCGCACCGTATTTGTCATAAGGAGGATAGAGATTAAGCTTGGGTTCTTCAACAGTGCACCCTAATGTTTCCAGATGTAACGCGGCTCTATAATTTACATCTAAAACCTCCGGTTCAACTGATGCGAAACCGTAATCTGGGCTCCATGCTATTTTCAGTCCTCGGACATCCTTACTAAGAATAGTTTTGAAATCAATTGGAGGTAACATATAGGTGATCGGGTCTTTCTCGTCAGGACCCGCCATGACATTAAGAAGCAAAGCAGAATCTTCAACTGTCCTTGTTAGAGGTCCATTTTGTGAAAACATATTATGACTTTTGGACATCGATCCATTATATGCCGATACTCTTCCTTGAGTAGGCTTTATCCCAAATATCCCACAAAAATTTGAAGGGATTCTTATCGATCCTCCTCCATCAGAACCGGTAGCCATAGAACATAGGCCTGCTGCTACAGCAGCGGCAGCTCCTCCACTTGAACCACCTGGTGTTCTGGTGATATCCCATGGATTTCTACCTTGATCGCCTAATTTATTGATACAAGTACCCACTAGCCCCAATTCTGGGGTATTAGTTTTTCCGAGTATTATCGCTCCAGCCTTCTTAACTTTATCAACGATTGTTGCATCTGCTTCAGCTATTCTATCCTTATAAATTAGAGTTCCAGAAGTAGTCTTCACGCCCTTGGTCATTTGAGTGTCTTTTATTGATATTGGGATTCCGTGTAGTAAACCCAAATCATTACCTTTCATCAATTGATCTTCTGCGAATTTTGCTGATTCTAAAGCCGAATCAGCAGTAACCGTTATATATGAATTAAGTGGTCCGTCAAATTTGTCTATTCGGTCCAGATAAATTTTAGTGATTTCAACTGGGGATATTTCTTTTGATTGGATTAGGTCTCGTAATTTAATTGCTGGTGTTAGCGCTAATTCTTTTTCATTCATCAAATATCCCCCAAATATTTTAACAGTATACTTACCTAGTTCTTGCTTAGAATATTAACTAATAATATTTGTGAATAATACGCTAAAATAAGCTAACGAACCTTTAATAACCTTAAATCAATCAAAAGTGAGGGAGAATATATATGCCAATGTATACACTTGAATTTGGGATTGTTCATCAAGATTGCGTTGTTAACGAACTTTCTCGAAAATATCCTAGCGTAAAAATTGTTTGTTTAGGTGGAATTGTTTTGGAACCTAACTTATCTGATGGACATACTGCAGAGGAAATATTATCGATTGAATCATCAAATGAAACCGAAATATTAGATTCAATACAATTTCTAAAAGAACATGACCAAATATCTGAAATATCGATAATTGAAAAGGCGACTGGTAAAAGCATTGTACGGCTACTGGCATCTGCGGTACCAGTTACGGGTTATTGTTCCGAAGCAGTACGTAAAAATAGATGTTATCCTCTTGGCTTGGAAATTCAAAAAGGAGGAATTGAACAGTGGCTTGTGGGGTCTTACGAATCGAGTCAGTTAGACTCATTAATAAAAGAGCTATCAAATATGGGTGAGATTAAATATAAAAATGTGTCAAAAACAAACTGGTCGGATTTGGTACATTAATCGCTTGTGTTTTAATTGGAGGGAATATGAAGATCGGTATATCAATGCCACATAGCGGATTTTTAACCGAAAGAGGTAATATTACCTCGATTGCATCTAAAGCAGATATTTTAGGATTCGATTTTCTAACTGTTAGCGACCATATAGTAATTCCCAAATACGTGGATTCTAAAATGCCATATGCTGCAGATGGAACTTTCAATCCTGGCGATGGATTTTGTTATGATCCACTTACTTTGTTAAGTTTTCTTTCTGCTGTTACTGAAACAATACGACTCGTCCCATCTGTGATGGTCGTACCGTACAGGAACCCTATTTATGCAGCAAAGATGATATCCACTATAGATGTTTTGTCTTCAGGGAGAATTACTATTGGTTGTGGAGTAGGTTGGTTGAAAGAAGAATTTGAAGTGCTAGATGCACATGACTTTCATTCAAGAGGAATTGTCACAAACGAATATATTGAATCGATGATAGAATTATGGACTCAATCGCTCCCTTCATACAGGGGTGAATATATACAATTTCAAAATATATTATTTACCCCAAAACCTATACAAAAACCTCATCCTCCTATTTGGATAGGTGGAGAAAGTGAAGCAGCAATAAAACGTGCTGCTAGGATTGGTAATGGGTGGTTTCCTCTTTCTCAGAATCCAACTTTTCCATTAAAAACAAATGAACAGTTAAACTTATCGCTAGGTCGTTTGAAAAAGGAATTGGATTTAAGAAATAAAAACATAGACGGATTCGATGTTGTTTTTCAACCAGGTTGGGCAAATTTATCTGAATACAATATTAATATGATTAACGATAATTCTAGTCATATAATAGAAAACATTTTGGAGTTAGAGGGATTAGGAGTTACACACGTTTTATTCTATTTCCCCAAAATAGAAGTTGCTGAATTGCATGATGTATTGGAAAACTTTGCTGATAAAGTACTAAATCAACTGTCTTAGCTTTGTTAATTCCCTCCTACGAAACAACTTTCGCATACTGATTGAGGTATTATTTTCCATTTCATCAAGTAATTGAATACGAAACAACCTGCGCAGAAACCTGCTAAAGATTCTAGTAGGGCAAATATGACTAAAATTGACAATGTGATTTGAAATATCAATACAAAATCAAGCATGAGCATAATGAAAGCTGTAGCAGAAAAAACTAATCCAATTGTTTGTGCAAAACGCTTTGGAGGTCCCGCTACTAATTTAGTAGGGTTGCCTAAAACAGGTACAATTACCCGCGTAGCAAGTAGGCCCATGGGGCTCAAAGTTGGACCGGTCGCGACTCGTGCAAGAAATCCGTACAATAAAAATCCTGCGACGAATTGATTTTCAGTCAAAATTGTTGCAATAGTCAAAATTGAAACCATTCCTGCAACGAATCTAGCTGAAAATTCGTTTACTGGATTTGGAAAACTAAACAGATTATTGATTGTATCCATGGTGGGATTTCTATACTCCTTAACTTATTTCGATTTTTGTGAGCAAAAAAAAAGACCTCACTATTTTGTGAGGTCAATAATTCCGGTTATTTAGTATTATTTCAAACTAGGGCAATCAGATACTTACTACCTCACTAATATGTTGAATGTAGGTACAACAAGAACATTTATTTATTACGAATGACTTCATGATTTGCAATATTCTATCAAATATTGTTAATGAAAGGAATGTTTTAGATACTGATTGTTTCATTGGTTA
>CAZYCG010000081.1:0-5330 GCA_964645865.1 uncultured Dehalococcoidia bacterium
ATATTAGAAGTAAAACCAGATATAATCATAACCCACTGGCCAAATGACACAGTCTTAGCACATGCTAACGCTACCCAAATGACCCTCATAGCTATTGAAGCTGCTTCATGCGTACAAGAAGATGTTTCTAAACAACCACATTCAATAAAACAAATTTTCTTCCACGTTTCTCAAGGCCGAACAAATGTAAGAGAAAATTCAAGACCACCAAACCCTACTACAATCATAGATATAACTGATGTTATAAATCTAAAAACAAACGCCATGAACAAATTCAAGTCGCAATATTATGGAGGAAGTGGAACTTTACAAAGAAAACTTGGTGAAGCATTGGATGGCAATATCCACGCAATGCACGCAAGAGTACCTTATGCTGAATGTTTCATAGCTGACCAACCTTCTCTATATTCATTACTCCCCTTAAGCGAATATCAATTATCAATTAACAATAAGACTAAAGAAGAAACCCTAAAACATCTTAGTCAATTCTTGATTCAATAAATCACAATAGTTTCTCATCTACTAGTTAATAATAAATTATGCTAAATATAATCACAGGTAAAAATATAGGAAAAATATCCAATACCAAAATCATTTATTTGTTGGCATTATTTTTCATATTTTCGTTTTTAATCCGATTAATACTGTTTTTTGCACCTATTGAAAGCTTAACTACGTTACAAGGAGATGAATACGCATACAGCAGTATGGCTGAGTCTATATTAAATGGAACAGGTTGGCAGGACTACGCTGGGAGATCGTCATATTTACCACCCTTACTTCCAATAATTTTGTTTTTGAATTACAGCATATTTGATGTAGATTACAACTCAGCTAAAATACTGATGATTACACTATCTTCTTTTGTTGCACCGGCAATATTTGTTGTTAGTAAAACGTTATTTAGAAATAAATTTTGGATAAGCTTCACAGCATCTACAATTGTTACGTTCTACCCACCTTCAATTTATTATTCAAACATGCTCTTAACTGAAAATGCAGCAAGTCTATTTGTACCCCTGATTTTAATCTCATATCTTTATACTTCGAAAACCAACTCATTTTGGGGAACAATTATTTCAGGATTATTATGGGGATTAGCAGCTCTAAATAGACCAGTATTTTTGATGCTGCCCGTATTTATGCTGATATCACAATTATTGCTACAATTGTTTTTCAAAAACATACAGTGGAAATGGCATATTACAAACTGGGCTATTGGTATATTAGTAATGATCATCACTATAGCACCGTGGACAATCCACAATTTAATTGTACATGAAGAGTTTGTTCCGATTCACACTGCTTCTGGATACATGATGTTAATTTGCAACGGCAAATTAAATCACCCTGACATTCAAAAAGGCTTGTTTTACTACAAAGACGAACAATATAAAGCAACATTAAATGACAACCTTACTGAAATTGAAAAAGATAAGTTATCAATGAAAATGGCTTTATCTGAAATTCGCAGTAATTGGAGTCTACTTCCTAAACCAATATTGAACAGAGCGAAGAATTTTTGGACCTGGCGCCCAGACCCTTATGATAATAATTTCACTCGAAATGATTTGGTAATGGCATTGGTATACATACCAATTTTAATGTTTTTTATCCTTAGTTTGTTTAAGGGCAATTTCGAAAACTATTGGCCAGTACTGGTTATCATATTATATGTGTTTATAACGATTTTACCTTTTTGGGGATCGCCAAGGTTTAGGTTTCCAATTGACTCACTGATAATAATGATGGCCGGTTTTGGTTTTGTATCAATAACTTCGACAGTCAAAAATAAATTCGCATTATTAATGAAAATAAATACAAAATAACCGGCTAACTCTAATCATTACTCAAATTTACACTTGAGCAAAATATATATTGTTTTTACTCCATCTTTCCAAGACAATTTTTTTCCTTCAATTTTACTGCGCGGATTATAAGTTATTGGTACTTCACGTATCTTGTTACCCGCCAACAAAATCTTTGCAGTTATTTCAGCATCAAATTCAAACCCTACTGAACGTAAACTAATCTGCTTTGCAACACTACTCCTAAACACCTTATATGCTGTTTCCATATCTGTAAGTCCACCAGAAAACATCATATTCCCCAAAAGTGTCAAGAATCTGTTCGCAAATCTAGTGATTGTCGGTATATTTGGGTTCCGTTTCATGAATCTGGATCCGTAAACGACATCAGATTCCCCATTCAAGATCGGTTCCAAAAGCTTTATATATTCCTCTGGATTTAATTCTAAATCTGCATCTTGAATTATTATCACATCGCCTGTGGCATATTCTAATCCAAATCGAACAGCTGCACCTTTACCTAAATTGATTAAAGAGGTGTGTACTTTTATTATAGATTCATCGCGCTGGGTGTTTGCTATAATGCTACTTGTTTGATCTGTTGAACCATCATCAGCAACTATAATCTCTTTATCCACACCTTCAATCACAACATTTGACACTCGTCTTATTACTTCCGCTATAGTGGATTCTTCATTGTAAACAGGTATTATTACAGACAATTTCATAGTTGATATTTAATCCATCCACAAATACTCATCACGTAATAGATACACCATGTTTTCTTCTAGTGTTTGTATAATACAGGCTGATATTTTAAAGTAAAGAATTGTATCTATTGGCAAATGCTTTTTCGTAACCTAGGAATGCTAATTATCCATACAATTCATTTTTTTTAAAAACATTCGGCACTAGAAATTTATAAAAAGGCTAAATCAACAACTTTCAACACAGCTAATCTCGATATATTCAAAGATTATGCTGTTCTTGTTTCAATATCCGGCGCTTCTACTACTGAAGCCACACCTACTTCTTGTGTGGCAACTTGTTTTTTATTAATTATTTTCACACCAGCTTTTTTCATGATTGTTTTATCTGTAACGACGCATTTTTCCACATCTTTCATCGAAGATATATCATAAGTAACGTCTAATAACGTTTCCTCAAGTATTGAACGCAAGCCCCTAGCACCAGTTCCCATTTCTATCGCTTTTTTAGAAGCCACTTCCAATGCTGAATCTGTAAATGACAAATCAACGCCATCAAGTTCAAACGAGAATTGATATTGCTTTGTTAATGCATTTTTGGGCTCTGTAAGAACTCTAACCAAATCTTTTTCTGTCAAACCATTTAACCCAACAAAAACAGGTAATCTACCAATTAATTCAGGTATAAAACCATAATTCAATAAATCATCTGAATTGGCCATTCCAAATAATTTATCTTGATCTAATTCACCAGAGTTTTCTATAGATTTTGCAAATCCAATTGTTGAATTACCAACCATTACTCTCTTTGAAAGGATATCCTTAAGTCCTTCGAAAGCTCCACCACACATAAATAAAATATTGTCAGTTTTAATCTGCAGAAATTCTTGATGCGGGTGTTTCCTACCACCTTGCGGTGGCACATTCGCGACACAACCTTCTATTATTTTCAACAACGCCTGTTGAACACCTTCTCCAGAAACATCCCTAGTTATGGAAGGATTAGGATTTTTTCTAGCGATTTTATCTATTTCATCTATGTATATAATTCCTTGTTCTGCTTTAGATATATCGAAATCAGCTGCTTGAATTAGTCGCAGAAGTATATTTTCAACGTCTTCCCCAACATATCCAGCTTCGGTCAGCGATGTAGCATCTGCAATAGCAAAAGGAACTTCCAAAATACGGGCTAGTGTTTGGGCTAATAACGTTTTCCCAGACCCAGCCGGACCTAACATTAAAATATTTGCTTTTTCTAACTCAACTTCATCTCTATTGGTATTCGCCCATACTCTTTTATAGTGATTATATACAGCAACACTCAATACTTTTTTAGCTTGTTCTTGCCCAATAACATATTCATTCAATTTCCCGTGAATCCATTTAGGATTAACTTCGGGCCGAGATAATCCAGAACTTTGCCCTTTTGATCCAGTATTGGCATCCTGAGAAATAATTTGCCCACATAATTCCACACATTCATCACATATAAAAACACGATCAGGTCCTGCTATTAATCGTTTAACCTGATTTTGAACTTTAGAACAGAACGAGCAATTATAATTATTTTCAGTTACGCTGCCTGGCATTTGTTCCTACCTCACTTCCTGCTTTTTTTCCCACTGGTTGGTAAACCTGTATCTCCTAAAACATCATCAATAAGACCATATTCCTTTGCTTCTTCGGAATTAAGATAGTAGTCCCTATCTGTGTCTTTAGCTACTTTCTCATAGGTCTGTCCCGTATGCAATGATATTATCTGTCTCATTTTATCTTGTTGCCTGATTATCTCTCTCGCCGCAATTTCGATATCAGAAGCTTGACCTTGAGAACCTCCTAAAGGTTGATGCATATGTATAGTTGAATTCGGCAATGCATATCGCTTTCCTGCTTCTCCAGAACACAACAGTACCGTTGCCATACTTGCAGCCATCCCCACACAAATAGTCGATACATTGGGCCTGATTAATCTCATTGTGTCATATATTGCCATACCCGCTGTAATCACCCCGCCTGGAGAATTTATGTACAAATTAATATCTCTTTCAGGATCTTCTCTGTCCAAAAATAATAATTGAGCAATAATAGCATTAGAAACATGATCGTCTATTGGAGTTCCAAGAAATACGATACGTTCTTTTAACAACAATGAATATATATCATATGCACGCTCACCTCTTGCACCCGATTCGACAACCATTGGTATTACATTTTCAAATCTTTCCATCTGAGATTATTCCTCCTAGATATATAAACTAATTCAACTTTTTGTTGACTTCACATTTTTTGGCTTTTTCTTTGCCACAACTTTTTTTGATGAATCTTTGTCTTTATTCTTTGCAGCAACTTTTTTTGTTGCTGCAATTTCAATAATTTTATCAACTGATTTACTTAATAAAACACTTTCTTTTATGGAAAGTTTGATTCTCTCTATATCTCTATTTTTTATTTTCTGTTTGGATTTTTTGCTTTGTTCTTTATATAAATTAAGTTGTTCTTCTATTTCATCATCGGTTACTTGGACGTTCTCTGATTCACCTAATTTAGTTAACGCCCAGGAACGTTTTAATCTTTCTTCTGCATCAACTTTAGCTTCCTCATCCATTTGCTGTTCTGTTTTTGCCGTGAACTTGAAATAATCCTCTTTAGTGATTTTCATCCTTTCAATCATCTCATTTCTTCGTGAAATAATATTCTCAATCTCTCTCTCAACAAGTAACTCTGGCAATTCAACCTTGGCACCTTCAGTCAATTTATTAATCACACTTTCTCTATGCTCATTTTCATTAGCAATATCCATTTCATTTCTAATTTG
>CAZYCG010000082.1:0-4935 GCA_964645865.1 uncultured Dehalococcoidia bacterium
AAGACTTCAACACGAGTAGTGATTCTGAAGTCATAGCCAAAATTGTAGCAAGTGCACCTGCTAATACCTGGGAAGGAAGAATTGCATATTTGATGAGGAAAGTACAGGGTGCATATTCATTAACACTAATGACAGAAAAAGAATTGATAGCTGTACGTGATCCGCTTGGAGTCAGGCCGCTTTGTTTTGGGAAGGTGAATGGGGGATGGATAATAGCATCTGAAAGCTGTGCATTAGATAATGTGGGGGCTAAATATGTAAGGGAAGTGAATCCTGGAGAAGCTATCATGTTTAATTCTGACGGGTTCAAATCAATCTATCAAAAGGAAATGAAAAAATGTTCCTTTTGTGTTTTTGAGCATATTTATTTTGCTCGTCCAGATAGTGAGATAGATGGAAAGTTAGTTTATAAAAGTAGGTTGCTAATGGGTAAAGAACTAGCTCGCGAATATCCTGTTGATGCGGATATGGTGATTGGCGTCCCTGATTCTGCCACTGCTTCAGCTGTAGGATATTCAGAAGAATCAGGCATACCTTTTGGTGAGGGCCTAGTAAAAAACAGGTATGTTGGCAGGACTTTTATAAATCCCGATCAGCGTATGCGGGAAGTTGGAGTGAAAGTTAAATTGAATCCGCTAAAAGAGTTGATTCAGGGGAAGCGATTAGTGGTTGTAGATGACAGTATAGTTCGAGGCACAACTAGTAAACCGGTTGTTTCATTGCTGCGTAATGCAGGTGCTAGTGAAATCCATTTGCGGATATGTGCGCCTCCTATAAAATTTCCGTGCCATTTTGGAGTAGATTTTCCTACACGGAAAGAACTTATTGCTGCTAACAATACCGTTGATGAAATAAAAGATACTATAGAAGCTGATTCTCTAGGGTATTTAAGTCATGCAGGTCTTTTAAAAGCTGTAAAGACGGAGCCATCAAATGTTTGTATGGGGTGTTTTACTGGTAACCACCCAATACCGGTTCAATTAGAGATGGATAAATTATCTCTAGAAGTATGATGATAAACTTGATTACGTTAATTCCAGTTTTTGATTTATTGTAGTTTTAGGTGATTGAAATGGATTTAAATCGTGACAACGATGCCTATCGAGATGCAGGTGTAAGTAGAGATGCTGCTGAAACAACTGTTAGTTTTTTATCTAAGATAGCGAAGTCTACCTACGATAAGAACGTGGTTGAAGGAGTGGGTGGTTTCGGTGCTATATATAGATTGAACAATTCTCCTGAAACTTTGTTGGTATCGAGTACAGACGGAGTCGGTACCAAGTCAAGAATTTCAGTTGCCCTAAACGAATATGAAAAATTAGGACATGACGTAGTTAACGCATGTGTGAACGATGTATTGACAACTGGAGCAGATCCTTTATTTTTTTTGGACTATATCGCAACAGGTGAATTAGTAGCAGATATTATCGCACGAGTTGGAAGAGGGATTGGAGAAGCATGTAAGATATCTGAATGCTCCCTTATAGGAGGGGAAACTGCAGAAATGCCTGGGATTTACTCAAATAAAGATATAGAAATTGTAGGTTTTTCTGTGGGGGTGGTATCAGAGAGTAATCTTTTGAAATCATCATCGGTAAATGTCGGTGACATCGTTCTTGGTTTGCCTTCTAACGGGATACATACTAATGGTTTTTCTTTGATAAGAAATAAACTGAATTTAGATAATGACTCGAGCTTGCTCACTAAATATTTTGATGAACTTAAGTGCGAATTAGGTCAGGCCTTAACAATACCTCATAAACCGTATCATCCGCTGATAAAACAGGTGAAACGGGATATAAAAAGCATGGCTCATATAACAGGAGGGGGTATTTCTGAAAATTTACCAAGAGCTTTGCCAGATGGTTTAGCTGCTAGCATAGATTTGAGTAGTTGGGATATACCGATTCTGTTCAAATTGTTACAAAAATTGATGGAAGTTGATGTGAATGAAATGTTTAAAGTGTTTAATATGGGATTGGGGATGATATTGATAGCGACTTCTAAAGGTGCTATCAATATCCAATCAATTTTACCTGAAGTTATTGTTATCGGAGAAATTCAGAAAAGAAATGGTGGCGAGCAAGTTATATTTGGTTAGGCAAAAATTATAATAACCTTATTGTTTATTTAAAGCACACGTAGTTGATTTGGAGAATTGTAAAAGATATGAAAGCTTTAATAAGTGTTTATGAAAAATTAGGAATCGTAGAGCTAGCTGTTGATTTAAAAGCAAAAGGCTATGAATTAATAAGTACAGGTGGCAGTGCAAAAGCTATTAACTCACATGAAGGTGTTTCAGCCATAGAAGTGTCAGAAATCACTGGTTTTTCAGAAATGCTTGATGGCAGGGTTAAAACTCTTCACCCTCATATTCACGGAGGAATTCTCGCTAAAAGGAATGAACCTTCTCATATATCTTCATTGGCTTTTCAGGGCATCTCTACTATTGATCTGGTCGCTGTTAATCTTTATCCCTTTGAAAAGGTTGCTCAAGACAACCCTGAGGATTTAGACGAAATAATTGAAAATATTGATATTGGCGGTCCCACGTTGATAAGGTCAGCAGCAAAAAATTATGCTGATGTAGTTATATTGGTAGATCCGGAAGATTATTCTTGGGTTGTTGAAAAACTTCCTGATAAGTTGAGTTTGGAAGATAGAAAACATCTTGCTAGCAAAGCTTTTAATCATGTTGCCTTTTATGATTCAGTAATAGCTAAATATTTTTCAGATACCACCAGTGAATTCAATGATCATCTATCATTGCCCTACAGAAAAGCTAAACATTTGAGATATGGAGAAAACCCGCATCAACAAGCAGCTTTGTATAGTGGTATAGATTTTGAAAAATCACCTGTTGGCTTAGGAGAATTGATTCAATATAGTGGTGAAGAATTGTCTTATTCAAATGTTCTTGATGCTGATTCTGCATTTAGAATCGTAAATGATTTTGAAGAAAACACGGTCGCTATTATTAAACATACTAATCCTTGCGGATTATCAAGTAGACCAAAACAGGTTGAAGCTTATATTGGTGCTTATAATGGTGATCCTGTCTCTGCTTATGGCGGAATAGTCGCTTTTAATAAAAAGGTTGAGGAAGAAACAGCAGAGGAAATGAAAGGAGTTTTGTTTGATGTGATAATTGCACCAGAATATGAAGATGGGGCATTAGAAATATTCAAGAAAAGAAAAAGAGCACGGATTTTAGCAGTCAATGGATTTGAAGAGAATAAGACTGAGTTGCGTTCAATAGTGGGTGGTATATTGGTTCAGACTACTGATTCTAGTGAAGAAAAATATGATGATTGGACCATTGTATCTGAAAAATTGCCTGGTAAAAATCAGATATCAGATATGGAATTTGCTTGGAAAGCTTGCAAGCATGTTAAGTCTAATAGCATTTTATTGGTAAAAGATAAATCCATAATTGGTTTGGGAGCTGGTCAGCCTAACAGAGTTAATAGTGTGCATTTGGCTCTGAGAGCTGCTGGAGATAAAGCTAAGGATTGTGTTTTGGCTTCAGATGCTTTTTTCCCTTTTAAAGATAGTATTATAATGGCTGCGGAAAACGGTATTTCTACAATAATACAACCTGGTGGTTCAATTAGAGACGAAGAAGTGATAGAAGCCGCAAATGATTGCAATCTTACGATGGTATTTACAGGTGTTAGGCATTTTAAACACTAAAAACCAACTTTGATAATAAATGAAAACCTCATTGCAAATAGTCATACCTGTTTTGAATGAAGAATTGAGCTTGTCTAGAAGTGTAAACAAGTTATATGAATCTATATCATCATCTCTTACGAATTATAATTGGAAAATTAATATAGTTGATAATGGATCCACAGATAAAACTTCAGAAATATCAAAAGAATTAGTAAACAAATTCACTGAAGTTTTTTACACAAGATTAGAATTAAGAGGTAGAGGCCGTGCTTTGCGAACTGCATGGCTTAATCCAGACTTTGATGTTCACTGCTACATGGACGTAGATTTATCAACTGACTTGTCTGTTTTACCAAGTATGTTAGATTCGATAAGGGATGAATCTAACGATTTGGTAATTGGGTCTAGATTGAAGAAACAATCAAAAGTTATAGGACGACCGTGGAATAGAGAAGTCATTTCCAGAATCTACAGTTTTATAATGCGGATTGTTTTTATACAAGGATTTAAACCTTTATATATAAAAGATTATCAATGTGGATTTAAAGCAATCAGTTCCAAGTTAGCGGATGAATTACTTCCTTTAGTGAAAGATAACGGATGGTTTTTTGATAGTGAATTGATTGTATTAGCTATTAAGAACAACTATAAGGTAAAAGAAATTCCGGTTAGGTGGGCAGATGACCCAGATACCAGAGTTAAAATCATTAAAACTGCGATTGAGGATCTTACTGGTATCGCTCGGTTAAAATTTGGATATATTAAAGAAGTTAAAAACCTTCTTTCTGAAAGAAATTAATTATGTAATCAGTTTCTTCGGATTTATTTCAACTAATTTACTAACATCTTTTTCAGAAAAGCCTTTTTGCAATAAACACGCTATAAACATACGCATACCTTCTGCAGGTGGTGGTAATTCAATATCTCCAAATCTAGTTGTAGCAATACAAGAATCTATACCAATTTCTTTTATGATTTGACATATCGTATCAATCGTTATGCTTGGGGATGGTGGCATAACATCATTAAATGCTAATTCTATACTTGCTCCTAGATTGACCATCAGTTGTAGGTCGTCGATCAACGTAGATGCTATAGGATGGGAGGTCATCAATTTATCAATGCCAACATCTTTTGCTAAGCTGAGAATTGATTTTGATACATCTATTGAGAGATTATCACATATCAATAGCATATCGTGATTTTTAATCGTAGACGTAAGTTTTTCTAATTCCAAAAGGTTATCAGCAGAGTTGAAAT
>CAZYCG010000083.1:0-4868 GCA_964645865.1 uncultured Dehalococcoidia bacterium
TATATATATCACTCAAAATTGATCGTGTAAGATTGCTGTCTTTTACTACTATTACACCACCAATATGTGAAGCACGAGTTGCCAGTTTTTGTCCAACTCCCATTACCTTTATATTCCCGTTCAAATTTACGCTGTATTTCCCACTGCAGTATTCTCCTGTAACTTCTCCAATCCTTGCATCAAATCCTAATCTGGACAATGCTTTCTTTACCAAATGTGAAATAGACTTAAATCTTATTTCAACATTAAAACGCGGGTTTGCATCTGGTATTGTCCATGCAAAACCCAATGTTCCTTCATGGAATACTGCCGCTCTACCGCCAGTAAGCCGTTTCACCGGTTGAAACCCACGTGAAATTGCTGACCCAACTGCTTTTTCAAAATTAGGATCTCTTATATCCCTCGGAGCGAATGCCAATGTTCTCTTTGGCTTAAATAGCCTAAAAGTTTCTTTCAAATCTCCATCTGATACTTGTTTAAGTATTGCACTTGAAATTGCAGCTTCCATTACTGGTTCTGCAAACGGGGTTTCTCTGTTAGTTTCAACTATATCTATCAATGGCAAACTCAATATGAAGTGTTTGGTAATAACCTATCAAAATGAGATGCTTAGTTTCAAATTTAATTAATCCAAAATAAGACGAATAAATCCAAGACATATGCCGTTAGCTATAATAATATGGAAATCGAAGTTATGTTATCTAATGTTGATTCACAAAAAATGATTTTTTCAATTAAAGTTGCGTGTTTAGGTGCAGCCATAGGCTTTTCGTTTATGGTTTGCTATTACCTCACTAGAATACCTGATCATTTGCAGTCTGCATTTTTGCGAAGCCAGTATATACCAAGCAGACTTGATGGGTTAGGTGCATTGCTTATATATGGATCAACTACACTTTCGGGTTTTATTATTGCATTTATATTTGTCTATTGGCTATATGAAAAACCTGAGCGTTCGGGTGTTTCAAAATCCACGTGGGTGTTATCAGGTTTGGGTTATGCTGTAGGTAATGCGTTCATAGGCGGAGGCATATTCATGCCGTTGGCTGACCAGCTATTGAAATCAATAAACGTATCAGCTAGTTTTGGAACAAGTGTTTTGGTTATAGCTGACCATATTTTCCGTATTCCTTTGACAATGTGGTTATATGGCACTCAGGCCCTTTATTCAAGTTTAATTTCTGGGTTTTTGTTTGTAATTGGGACGCTAGTCTTATACAAGCTTCATGAGAAAGAGAGTTCTAAGTTATTTAAGCTTAATTATTCCACTATATTTACAATAGCATTTTGTCTCTTAATTGTAAGTTTAACGTTGCTTTTGCCTGTTTCGTTATTGCAATATTTGGGTTAAAGTTTTCACAAGATATTATTTAATCAGCCAGCATTTCCTTATAACCTTTGACTTTTTCCTGTGCACCTTTAGTTATAAAGCCTAATTCACCACCATCCTCAACGAATCGCATGCCTTTATTAACTAATTCTTTTGCGATTGTATGGTTAGCAGGAGTAGTACCGAACGCTACATCATATTTATTACAAATGTCTAATATTTCTTTCATTGGAGTTGTTACATCTGGATGAGCCCAGTCAAATGGCTGTCCCATCTCTATTGAAAAATCTCCAGGACCTACATATACCATATCAACTTCAGGGGTGCTGATTATCTCTTCAGCATTTTCATAACCTAATTTGGTCTCTATATGAACAACTACGGTGGTTTCCTCATCTTGATCAACCATCCACTGCCTCCAGTCAGTGACCGGTTTGTAATCGCTGTTTCCTAGATTACCGGCCGCAGCCCTAGAACCGTTAGGAGGGAATTTCATGTAGCTGATTAATTCTTCGATTTGTTCTTTGGTTTCTGTTCTAGGCAACTGTATCCCTACGACACCGGAGTCAAGTAGTTTAGCAACGTCACCTCTTTCTAACTGTGGAGTTTTAGCTATAGGGGGTAATCCATAAGCTCTTGCAGCTAGGACTGTGTCATAAAGTGATTCGAAATCGAAAAATAGATGTTCGTAATCAATAAATAAAAAGTCATATCCAGCTTCTTTATAAATCTTTGCTAGCGAAGGTCTAGAATATTCATTTATCATGGCACCTAACATTAGCTTTTTGTTGGCTAACCCGGATTTTAATTCACGGCCGGGTCCGCCACTAGGATATAAAACTCCAGTATTTACAGTATTGTCTTCGTTATTTTCTACTATTGTTTTCATTATTTCTCCTGTTTATAAAGTTCCGTCAATTGTCACATCCAAAAGTGATGGTTTATTTGAATTAATCGCTTCTGAAAGTATAGGTTTTATATCTTTGGGGTCATCGATTCTCCATGATTCTACGTTCATGCCTTTGGCTATAGTATGAATATCAATCCTGTTACCAAACTCCATTCCTAAATATTGTTCATTGTCATCTTTAAGTTTAAGAATGTTTTCACGATAAAAATTCATGTTTACCTTCAACACTCTATAAATCGAGTTGTTACAAACAACATATGTGATTGGAATATTGTCCTTAGCAGCAGTCAATAATCCTTGAATCGTCATAAGTGCACTTCCGTCACCGCAAAAAGCTATTACTTTTTTGTCGGGATTAGCTAGTTGCACTCCCAAAGCACCTCCCATACCCCAACCAAGTGCACCGCCGCGACCGCCATATATGCTTCCTGGTTTATTGAAAGTGAATGAATTCATCAGGGAATTACCGGATGTTACTGCATCATTTACAATAATACTATTTGCAGGAATTACAGAAGCAGCATCGGACATGAGCCTTTCAGCACTAATTGGGTTGATGTTATACTTTTGTGCCACTCTTGAATTCCAATCATCTTTAACTTTCGATTTATCTATTGAATATTGTTTACTTCTAATTGAAACAGATTCCTTATATTCACCATCAATTGAATCAGATAATCCATTCGTAATTTCTTCCAGAGCTGTTTTAGGGTCAGATAGTATAGGTATGTCAGTTTTTAAATAACTACCTAAATTTGCGGAATCTACATCAATATGAATGAATGTGGTTTTAGGCTCGAAAAAACTTGGAGATGGATTTGAAAACATCCAATAACCTGTAGCCAATTTTCCAATTCCTATTACCACATCATGTTGACGCATAATATTTTTACCTTCTGGATAGCCTAATCTAATTTCACCTTTGTAATTTGGATGGTCATTGGGGAAATTCATTTCAGAATACGACGATGCATAAACTGCTGCACCAGATATGTTTGATAGTTCTACTATTTCTTTCCAAGCTAAAGATTGAGATATTCTGTCGCCGACAATAAAAACTGGATTTTTTGCGTTTTTCAAGGCTGATATAGCGTTAGTTATTGTTTTAGTACTTGCTCTATTTTCGTAAGTTAATGGAGAAGGAGGAAAAAATTCATAATTTCCTATATCGTCTAAAGAATTAGCTGAAAAAGATACAAAAGCAGGACCTGTTGGTGGTGTAGCCGATTCATGAAAAGCTCTATTAATCAGTCCGAAAACCTGATCTGGATGCGATGCTTCTCCACTGAATTTAGTAAATTGTTCAACCATTTCAACTAAATCTGTTCTTCCTCTGTCATATTCTCTGACATCTAAATTACCAGCTGACAAAACTATTTGGCTTCCACCTTCTTTTGCATTGTGCATAAGGCTTACTGCGTTACCTAATCCTGTTTCAATATGAAGATTAACAAAAGCAGGTTTCCCTGTAGCACGAGAGTAAGCATCCGCCATTCCAATTGCAACACCTTCTTGAAACACTAAAACATACTTGAACTCCGGGTGGAATTGCAATTCATGCATTATCGGAGATTCGCTGGTTCCAGGATTGCCAAATATATATTCTACGCCTTGCAATTTTAAACTTTCAAACAATGCTTTTCGCCCTGTCATTTTGACCATAGAAAACCTCTTTATAGTGATTCTTAAACCGTTTTTAATCAAATATATCTACGAATCTTAGTGAAAATTATTTTTGTATACAATATTGAACTAGTGATACTTATATTGATTTTCGTGATTATAGGAAATTAATTAACCTATAAAAATGACGTATTTCAAAATCAACGCACTAATACTCTGTAGATAAACAATGAAATTTCTATTACTATATCGTTATTAAGTATGGGAGTTAATTATGAACAGAGAAGAATTAAAGAAAATTATAAGGGGAGCCATAGTAACTATGCCTACTCCTTTCGATGACGATTTTAATGTAGATATACCGCGTATGTCTGAAATAACTAAATGGTGGGTAGATCAAGGTTTAGGTACATCAAAAGCGCCTCTAAAAGTTGCGGCTGCTATGGGTGAAGGTCCGGATTTAAGTGATGACGAATGGCCTCATCTTTTAAGAGCAGTTGTTAATGCAGCTCCAGGTAAAAATGTGATTTGTGCTATTCAGGTTAAAAATACTTTAGCTACAATAGAAGATGCGAAAAAAGCACAGGATTTGGGAGCTGTTGGATTACAAATAGACCTTCCATTTTTGCACCACTCAAATCAAGATGATCTTGTAAGGTTTTTCAGCGATATATCTGACCAAATAGACATTGGTATAATGATTTATAACACACATTGGTTCTGCCAAAATCCTGTTGCAGAGTATTTGAATGCAGATACTATGCTGAGATTGAAAGATGCCGAACATGTCACTGCTATCAAATGGTCTGTGCCTGAAGGTGAAGATTATGACTCTATGACGAAGTTCTCTGGAGAGTTCAATGTGATTGATAATTCAGGTCAACATGTGAGGTGTTTCAAAAATGGTGGTGCTGGTTATATTAGTTCATTAATACCAGTTTATCCTGCTTATGATTTGGAGCTTCTAGATTTATTAGAAAACGGTAAATATGAAGAAGCACAGGC
>CAZYCG010000084.1:0-3213 GCA_964645865.1 uncultured Dehalococcoidia bacterium
GACCAATATTGGCGATTATTATGCTATTCATAGAACCTGGGGGGACAACAGATGAGGCCTCATTCTCTGAAACTGCCCAAAACTTACTTGGTAGCACCACACTTGGTGGAATTACTGGAATCGGCTGGACGGTAGCAGCATTGGCTATCACAGTCGGAACCGCATATTTAGCTCGATCTATGCAGGGGCAACAGAAACCCGGCTCGGATCTTGCAGGGCTTGCATCAGTTTTAGCGCTCTTGTCAGCAGCAATTATTGCTGTTGAATATGGTCTTCATAATGTTGTTTATGACAGCGGTTGGACCGACCAGGGTGGTGATGCTGCCAACGCAATCGCAATCGGGGAGGCTATGTTTAGAGGTATGTTCACGTTTATGGCTGCTGCCAGCTTGTTACTAGGTATAGCAATATTTTTACAAAAAAACTTGAACCATATAGCGGGCGGAATCACTGCACTATTTGGAGCTTTATTACTGGTAGGATGGATTCTTCCTTTCGAAAGTGACATTTTAGATTTTGTAGGTTTCATTGGTTTCTTGGGTTGGCCTGTCATGACGATAGTACTTGGCATTCTCACAATCCTATCGGCTAGAAAAGAGGCAACGTGATTTAAAATCACACTTGAGTGTTTTTATTAGAACCGTTGATTTTTTAAGCTACTAATAAAATTGTTGGAGTTAGAATGAGATTAATAATGGTTGGTTGTGAATATTCAGGTGTGAGAACTTTATCTCAGGCAATATTGGGCTGGAGTATGGAAAGTATGGGAGCCTTTTTGAATTTACCTGAAGAATATCGCATACATGACCATTTCCGTATTCCTGAAATTGGACATCCACCTGCTTTATCTAAAGAAGAACATGCACAGATAAATAACTTAACTCCTAGATTGAAAGAGATGATACAGAGGTGGAATGTCTTTTATCATATTCCATGGGCACCAAATAGGAATGACGTGATTTTTGTCGGGCTATATTTTGAAGATAACGTTTATGGCCCACTGTATTTTGATTATATAAAAAATCTTGGACCAGATGACCCTATAATGCAGACGAGAAATCAATTTGATAAATGGTTTGCTGAGAATTCACCAGAAACAGTTTTGGTACATGTTAAATGTTCTCCTGAACAGATCAGGCATAGAAAAAAAACCAACCCTCATGAAGAAGAATTGCTGAAGGATGAAGATGTTGAATATGTATTAGAAAGATTTGAACAGGAAGTTGGACAATCAATAATCAAAAACAAAATAGTATTAGATACAACCAATATTTCTGTGGAAGAATCATTAGATGAATTCAAAATAAAAATCGTTCCGTTTTTGACTGAAAACGATAAAAATCGCATGGCGAATTAATTTAGAGGTGTAAATATGAAACTTATATTAATGGGATGTGAATATGCTGGTAAAAGAACATTAGGTGTAGAGATATCTAAGTGGTGGCATAAAAAAAATAATACTGAATTTACTCCTCCGCCATCGATAGATTACCATGATCATTTTACAGTTCCGTGGGTGGTTCACGCTATAGGACATGAACATCATAAAGAAGAATCTGAAAAGAAAATATTGGATTTGAATCCGGGGTTATTGGAGCATTTTCAAAGATACCAGACTGATTATCATATGCAAGATGGGTTTGTAGCAGAAGGAGAAGATCATTGGTGTATAGATTGGTATTATTCGGATGCTGTATATGCTCCTCTGTATTATGGCTTTGGCAGACCAGGTGAATATGCCGACCGGTGGGCAGGGGTTCATCATTATGAAGAAACTGTTATGAATAAAATGCCTGATATGATATTAGTTCTTGTAAAGGCATCGCCAGAAAAAATAAAAGAAAGAGTAATCGCAGGAGAAAGTCTTTTTCCTGAAAGACATGAAGGTAGTTTGATGAAATCAGAGGATATAGATTACATTACTGAAAGATTTCAAACGTTGTATGATCAATCTATTATCAAAAACAAATTTGAAATCGATACCTCTTCGGCAACTGTAGAAGACAGTATTTCAGAATTTATTTCAAATGTAGAACCGATTCTATAAGGAGTTTCCGGCGACCATTTATAATCGGAGTGATAGTTGAATTTATGATTACTAACAATCAAAAAGCGTTTTGGGATGCATTTGGGTTTTTGTACTTGCCTCAAAGATTTAGCAAGTCTGAAGTTGATGATATAAAAAAAGCTGCTATAGAGGTAATTGAAAGAGAAGGTGGAAAAGACGCTTTTCATAAATCACCCACTTGGGCATTAGGTGCTTTTGCAGAAAGACATGATGTTTTAACAGACTGGTTAGCAGATGATCGAATTTATGGGATACCTGAAAAATTGCTAGGCCCGGACTTTTTTTTAGAAACCAATGCTGGATCCGTTTTTTGGGGCAACACCAGTTGGCATGGTGGATTTCAACATGGGGATACACCTGAAACAGTTCATGCGACTTCAAAAACAGTTATGTATTTTGATAGTTTAAATCAAAGTAATGGTAGTTTATTGGTGATTCCAGGTACTCATCAATTTCCAATGGGTACAAATATTCAAGTTCCATATAGTGCTGACAAAGACTTGTTTTTGGAAGAATATGGAGTTTCATCTACGGAAATGCCATGCATATCCTTAGATACGGAACCCGGAGACATTATTGTTTTTAGTGAGAGGACATATCATGCTTCATTTGGTAGTACTAAAGGGAGACTGCAAATATCTGCTGAATATGGCGCCAATCCTTCAAACAATGAACAAATCTCAGCTATAAAGAAAGATTACCATGATTTAAAGTTTTCATTTCATCCTGTAGATTCATATGTCAATAATGCGAATCCTAAGATACGAAGAATGGTTTCAAAATTAATTGAATTAGGATTTCCTCCAGCTAAAATTTCTGATTTATAGTTCGATATATCTATGATTTAATGTGTTGTCAGTTACTTCTATCAATCTGATTCCCGGACCTTCTTCGCCAAGTGGAAACGTTATTGGTCCTGAGGTTATCAATTCTGTGCTTTTATAGTTTGTTATGTTATTAGCATGCCAATGTCCAGTAAATACCGCGCTTACTTTGTATTGGTCAAGTAATTCCAAAAATTTTATTCTTTGGCTTTTAGGTAGCACCATGTGGCTATCTTCTTCCTGTGGGTCGGTTCCAAAAAGTGGATGATGCATGAATATTAATTGATGTGAAGATTTATTTTGTTTTCCGATTTCTAACTG
>CAZYCG010000084.1:3313-4699 GCA_964645865.1 uncultured Dehalococcoidia bacterium
GTTATCACAAAATCAGGAGCAATCTCATTTGTGATAGAAACAGCTTTGGATAAATTTGCCACTTCATAATCAATACCTTCAGTGCCGGGATGTCTTGAAGCATAAAATCCTAATTGTGGGTCTGACATTTGTATAAATTTAAAAGACATATTTAAAACCTCTTATGTTGATTAGTACTTAATCTATTTTTGTGAAACTTGGTTTATAGATCCAAAATACCGAAGTACAGATTACAAGCAGAACGCCGCTTAATCCCAAAGATAGTGGTGTACTGCCTGTAGTTGTGGCAATTATACCAAATGGAACTGCACTTAAGGGCATTATACCCCACATCATCATTGATATACTCATTACTCTTCCACGCATGTCATGACTAGTATAAGTTTGAAGAAGAGTAGTATTTAGAGCCAAGAATATGCCACTTAAAGCACCAATTAAAATTAACATTGCTAATGCTGATGGCATGGTATTTGTATAAGCGAAAACCGCAAGGATTAATCCCCATATTAAACAGATAAGTAACATCACCCGTCCACGTTTCTTTAGTGTTAAGGCCGCTAAAATAAGACTGCCAATAACCGCACCGATTCCTTGTGCTCCATTTAACCAACCTAAACCTTCTGGACCAATTGAGAGTACTTCTTTCCCCCAAGCTGGTAGTAGCGGCCATAAAGAAAAACCGAATAACACTGGTATAAATGTCATGAAAAGCATTGCAGGTAATACTTGATGACCCGCTACATATGAAAAAGTAGCTTTGAAATCTTCAGACATCTTAGTTGGTTGTTTAGAAGAAGGTCTCCTTTGCACATTAATTATAGAAATAGACAAGAAAGCTGCGCCGTAACAAGCAGCAACTACAAGGAATGCACCATGTGTTTCAATCCATGCTATCAAGAATCCAGCCATTATAGGTCCAATAATGCGCGTGAAGTTTCGCGCAGCACTAATAGTTGATATGGCATTCATTAAGTTACGGTCTGGTATAACGTCAGATATCATTGCCTGTTGTGATGGCATAGTAAATGCCATCATAGCGCCTTGTCCCATACCTAGGACGATTAAATGCCAATATTCTATAAGCTCAAAGTAATCTAGTGAAGCAACTGTTAGGGCCATAATCACATTCCCAGAAATAGCAAGCATGATTAACAGTTTTCTTGACATCCTGTCTGCTAGTAATCCTCCAATGAATGAAGTCAATATGATTGGAAGAGAGAAAGACATCAGGGCGATAACTAAGGCTAAAGGTGCAAAATCTGGGTTAACTATTGTAGTAAATATTATATTGAATTCTGGTAGCTCTAAAACGAGCCAAGAACGGATAGTCATATGAGTGTTCATAGCTAGGAATGAAAAGGTGTTAGATAGCCATAACCATTGAAA
>CAZYCG010000085.1:0-4694 GCA_964645865.1 uncultured Dehalococcoidia bacterium
GAAGTTGACGAGATACAAAATGAATTTTCATATGAATTTCAGCAATCGAAAATCGAAAATAAAATCGAGTTTGACACTTCTAATTTAACACCAGAAACAATTTTGGATTCTTTTCTTGATAAGGTGAGGCCAGTATTAACTCCTAAGGAAATGTACGAATCTTTAGAAGCTATATCAACCGAAGAATTAGCAAAACGATTGGCTCAATAATAATCAATATATATATTACATATTGAACTTTGTATGAATAAACAGAAATAGTATAAGTTGAGATTACTGAGATGGCATATCTGCCGTTAGTTGGAAAAGTAGCACTGGTTACTGGAGCTGGGAGCCGGACTGGATTAGGTCGTGTGATGACCATTGCATTAATAAATGCTGGGGCTAAAGTAGCTATTTTAGATGTTGATGAAATCGGCTTGAATCAAACTGAAAAAGAAATCGAAAAGATTGGTGGCGAGGGATCCTTTTTGACTCAAGTTTGTGACATATCAAAATCTCAAAGTGTTGATAAAGCTGTAGAAAATATAGTAAACACGTTTGGATCTGTTCACATATTAATCAATAACGCTGGGATAATGATTCCATCTGAGATGGTTAAGAATTCTAAGAGCATTAACAATAAACCATATGTCGCTAATTTTTGGGATATACCCTCAAGGACTTGGAGTAAGGTCATCGATGTTAATGTAAATGGAACATTTAATATGGTCAGAGCAACAGTGGGGCACATGATTTCACAGAAGTGGGGTCGAATTATAGGAATTACTACTAGCTTAGATACGATGTATAGTAAAGGTATGGCTCCTTACGGTCCTTCTAAGGCCGCGCATGAGGCTTTTATAGGTTTAATGGCAAGGGAATTAGAAGGTACTGGTGTTACTGCTAATGCATTAATACCTGGTGGTACGACAGATACGAATCTACTTCCAGTTAAGATGAAAAATAAAATGGAAACACTGATTAATCCTGAAGTAATGCAAGCCCCTGTGGTATGGTTAGCGTCTGAATATTCAAATTCAATAAATGGACAGCGTTTAATTGCATATAATTGGGATGAAGATCTTCCAATAGAAAAGCGACTTGAAAAGGCTTGTGCGCCGGTAGCTTGGCCTCAATTAGGGAATCAAAATGTTAATGCTTTCACTTAAACAACATCGATTATAGATATCACATCATTTAAAGGAGCAAGTTATGGGAAAAAATTTAAATGGGAAAGTGCCAAAAGTGATTAGTGGGACTCTACCAGCAAGTCAAACAGCTCAGACTCCTGGGATGGTACGTAAACCTGCTATACACAAGGAATCCACTGGGGCGAGTAAAATTTGGTTCGGTACTGTTACATGTGCTCCTAATTATAAAGGTCCACCGCATCATCATGGAGAGGCTGAAACAGCAGCATACGTGGTTTCAGGTTATGTTAGGGTGTATTATGGTGAAGATTTTAAAGATTACGTTGAAGCAGGTCCAGGCGATTATCTTTTTGTACCTGCAAACACTTGGCACATTGAAGAAAATCCATATGATACCCCATGCGAACAATTTCTTACTCGTGGTCCAGACAATATAGTAATAAATATGGAGTAGTATGGATTGGTGAATATCTTAGCAAATCATAATACGAAGATTACAAATGTATCTTTGATAATGCTTTTGATGCTTGTAGGGTTTCATCTTGCCTGTGGTGATAGTTCTGAAACTAACGATGAGGCATCGGAAAATGAAACAATGTTCGTGGTTGAATCAATTTACTATGACCAAGGAATTGAATTTGCCAATTCTGGTGATTATCAAAGTGCGATTGATAGTTTTGATAGAGCTATAGAAGTGAAACCGGATTTTGCTGAGGTCTTTTATAATAGAGGATTTGCTTACGTAAAGCTTGGAGAATACACCAAAGCGATAGATGATTTTACTCAGGTGATTTCATTAAAACCAGATAGGACTGAATTCTTGACGATGGCTTTTTATAACAGGGGCAATGTTTATAACTTATTAGAGGAATATAACAAAGGGATAGATGATTACGATAAAGCGATAGAGTTAAATCCAGATTTTATTGAAGCATATTATTATAGGGGCAACGCAAATATAAAAATAAGAGAATATGAAAAAGCTCTTGTTGACTATAATTCGGCGATAGCGATAAACCCTAATTACGAAAATGCACTCAATAACAGAAAGACATTATTGGATTCTGGAATTTTAGTTAAAGATTAAGTATTAGATATCTGTTTTAAACATACAGAGATTGTGGAGATTTCAGTGCGTAACGGTACAATATTTTTGTTGATTGGGCGTATTGGGTTTATTAGCTGTTATTATGGCAAGGGGATTTGGTTGATAATTAGATGAAATTATTTAAGTTGAGCTATATATATAGTGCTTTGTTGGGACTATTTGCTGTCTTTGTTTTTTGGACCATAATTATGGGCTTTTGGGAAATTTTAACTGCTTAGTGAAACAATATGGATTTTTGAATTATGTTGTTTATTAATATTTTTCAGCGGCTATTTATATTTAACAAGCCCTAAGGAGTATGAACTTGCTTTTTAATAATATCACTCAGATCTCCAATGCATTGACATCGAGGGTTTCTTCGTGGGATTTAACGGGAAGGAATAATGATTATTGGACTATCGAGCCTAGAGAGTCTATGGTTTTGGCAGATATAGAAGGACCTGGTGTCATAACTCACATTTGGATGACTCAGCGTGAGCATTATCGTGAAGCATTTCTTAAAATTACTTGGGATAATGCGAGTATACCTAGTGTATTGGTGCCTTTAGGTGATTTTTTCTGTCTTGGTAACGGAATTGTTAATAGTTTTCAATCATACCTTTTCAGCGCTTCAGCAAAAGATAACAATGTGTTTAATGGTGGATGTGCGTTAAATTGTTATGTACAGATGCCATTTAGGGAGCGGGCTGTTGTGGAATTGATTAATGAGAGTGATGAGCCACATAAGCAATATTTTTATATTGATTATGAAAAATTAAATGAACTTCCTGCTGAAACTGGATATTTTCATGCTGAATTTAATAGAACGAATCCTTTTGGTGGATGGGGGCATGAAATAACAGTTAATTCTCCTGAATCAAATATAAGGAATAAAGAAGAACTTGCATGGAATAACAACTATGTTATTTTAAACACAAAAGGTAGGGGACACTATATAGGATGCAATTTGTCGGTTACAAATTTGCAAGGTACTTGGTGGGGAGAAGGTGATGACATGATTTGGGTTGATGGTTACAAATGGCCACCTGACTTGCATGGTACAGGTAGTGAGGACTACTTTAATCAGGCATGGGGTATGCAACCAAACGCGTTTTTAAGAAACGGTAGCTCTATTTATGAAGATGATACAGGAGGTTACCAAACAAGTTATGTTTTTCATCTTGAAAACCCGGTAAGATACCAAAACGAGATAAAAGTTACAATCGAACACGGCCATGCAAACCATCTTGCTAATGAGATGTCCTCTGTAGCTTATTGGTATTCTGAAATACCGACTGCAGTATCCAAACTTCCTACTATTAAGGAGCGTTTACCAGTGATGAAAGATGACAAAGGTGATTGGATTGGACAATCATCAGTCGAACGTGTTGAGTTTAATGATGAAATGATCGAAGCAAAGAAAAGTTGGGTTATTAATCAAGGGAAGGATTATATTAATGAGTAAATTTATTTTGATTGCTTTGGTTTTAGTTTCGATTTCTGTCGTATTGGTTTTTGTTTTACCTTTAGTAGCAAGTTTCTTTTTTAGAAAGTTAGGATCATTTATTCTTAGAAGAATGTTAACATCCGTTTTTGCAAGGATGGAGCAATCTGGAAATCAAAATGACGAAGAGGATGATGTTATTTACGGAGAATATCGAATAGTCGATGATAAAAAGAACAAAGAGGCTTTAGAAGAAGGTAAGAAATGAATTTTGTTATGTTAGGTAAATAATCAGGAGGGTTTATAGTGGGAAAAATTAGGCGTGATTACAAAAATATTCATTCATCAAGTCCCATTTCTAGTAGAGGGATAAAGGTTGGAAATATGTTGTTTATATCTGGAACAACTGCTAATGATTCAAGGGCAGAAGATGAGGGTCCCATGCAGCAATTAAGAGTTGTTTTAGATAGAATCACTAAAATGGTTTTATCTGAGGGAGGGAATCCTTCTGATATTGTTAGGTTGACAACATTCGTTACCAAAATTGATGACTGGTTTCCTCTTGAAGGTGAGATTGTGGAGGTTTTTAATGAATTCTTTGGTGACCAAAAACCAACTAATGCAATAATGGAAGTTAGTCGGCTCGCAAAACCATCTCTAGTTGTAGAAATCGAAGCGACTGTGATATTTGATTAACTGAAATTGATGTTTTGGGTATGTTTAGGTTTATATATTGGAGCGAAATATAAGTAATGTCGATTGATTCAAGAAGTCGAATAATATTAGTAGCATTAGAAAATGAATTGCCGCGAAATATATTGCCAAATGAGCATATTGAATATACTGGGGTTGGGAAAATCAATGCCGCTATAAAGGCTGTTGAAGTTATTCACAAATTTAATCCTGATATGATAGTGAATTTTGGTACTGCAGGTAGTTTGGAAAAAAACATAAAGGGATTACATGAGGTCTCGACTTTTGAACAAAGGGACATGGATGCTACTGAATTAGGATTTTTAATTGGAGAAAC
>CAZYCG010000086.1:0-4670 GCA_964645865.1 uncultured Dehalococcoidia bacterium
TCAACATCTAAGCCTTCGTATTTATTTCCACAAGCTGGACAAAATAAAGCAGTCTCTTCATCCTTTGTTTTTGACTCCTTTATAGTTTCAGAGACTCTAGTGATACTAATGATATCTTTTTCGAGTTTGTCAGTTTCAAAAACACCTGGGCCACCAATTGTAGAAAGTACTTCAGCAGGTAAAGTAATGTTCCCCGTTGCATCGATTATAATCTTACGAGTATCTGCCAAGCTGGACATATCAATCCCTGTACCATGCTCAGCAACAAAACGGCCATCAACTAATTCCAAAGAACGATCAGCAAATCCTGCGACTTCACGACTATGAGTAACTATAAGAAAAGAAACACCGACTTCATCAATGATTTCTCTGAATAAATTCAGTATGCTTCTGCTAGTAACCGGATCTACAGAACCAGTAGGTTCATCAGCCAAAATGATTTTCGGCTTCGTTATGAGAGCTCTTGCTATAGCTGTTCTTTGTTTTTCCCCACCAGATATTTGATTGGGCAGCATCTTTGCCTGATCTTTTATACCCAAACGTTCCAATAGTTCCATAGCCTCACGCCTTGCCTGTCTTGGACTTACCTTCATATACTTCAAAGGTAGCGCCACATTATTTAACACATTCATATAGGGCAATAGATTAGAATCCTGAAAAATGAACGAAACAGTATGTTGACGAAGGTTTAATAGTTCAACAGCGCTCAACCTAGAAATTGACTTTCCTTCAAAAAAAACATCTCCTGCAGATGACTTCATCAATCCACCAAGACATTTCATCAACGTTGATTTACCTGAACCTGAAGGTCCTACTACTGAAACCACTTCTCCCCGTTTTACCTCTATATAAATACCGCGTAAAGCAACAATATTTCCATCAACTGCTTCAGTATCATAAACGTGATATAAATCATCAGCTCTTAATATTTGATTTTCGCTAATCGTCATAATGTTTATTCCTCTTTCAAAACAGTTGGCAAATCACTTCTGATAGCTCTGAATGTAGTAATGAAAAGAGCCAGGAACACTAGAGCAAATATCAGTCCATTTACAATCAGTAACTGTGTCCAAGGCCATACTAATTCTCTTGCTATAACAACCTCCGACCCTAGAACCAATTGGAATAGGCCTCCAAAAATACCGAATAGGCCTGTAAACACTTTGGCTAAACCAAGCCCAAGTATACCCCCCAGTAAAAGGCTAAAGGTAAATACAGAAATGACTTCAAATATTACCAGCCTGCTTAATTGCGAGGCGCTTGCACCTATAGATTGTAGAATTGCTAGTTCTCTTCTTCTACGACCTAAAATCAAGGATAGAAAAACCACTGATGATGCTAGGGTTGCAAATACTGCTACTACATATTGAAGACTCAAGATACCAGGGGTACCAAATATCAAACCGCCATTACGTTTCACTTCATCATATTCTTCTTGCCAGTTTTTAGCAGAAACCACAGAATTATTTATTATAATCTGAGAAGTCAGGCCTTTAAGATAGTCACCACAATTTTTTGATTTTTCATCGCAAAACTCTACAAACCAATCTTTTGCTTTGTAATCCTCATTCCCATTAAGAGTGCGAAACGTTGATTCTTCAATCAATACAACTGAATCCGCTAATATACTTTGAGGCCTTCCAGGAATCCATTTATGTCCACCTTCATAAGAAACAGTGACACTTTTTTGATTTTGGCTTTCAGAAGGATACAGCATAGTTATGGAATCAAAACCTCCCTCATCATCACGTTCGAACGCATCAAATCCAGAGAAAATATTATTGATAGTCTCCCCCGAAGATTGAACTGCTAAATCAAGTTTTCTAGCTGCATTTGAACCAGAGGTGAATCCTAAATTAGAAAGATTAGACAGTCCCTCAAACCCTTGTTGAAATGTCTGGTCATGCCAGTTAAGAACCTGTCGATGTTTTTTGGACACTACCACTATGTCGATAATATAACGCTGGTCTTTAATACCGACTTTATCTTTATGCAAAGAGGTTAACGCTTTAGGAGCGAAAGTGTTTTTTGCACTCATTTTATCAATTGAAGAAGTCAATAATTCTTTCACTTCTGATTCATACATCGGCTTAGCTAGGTTTATCTGCATATCTGCACCTGCACTCATTTCAGCAGATCTTTCATCTACTAAGGAGCCGGTATATCCCTGAAAAACAGCCATAGTTACAATAGATGTAGTCAATATAACTATAAGACCTAATTGATTCATTGAACGATTTAATTCTGAGCTTCGAATTCCGATCTTCACATCTTTCAATAAAGGAGTTTTACCTAGCAATAAAGAAGCAAGCCTTGGACCATATCCACTTACCTTGCCAAGAACATTTGCTCCGCCAATCCATAGCAAAAATGGCCCAAAAATATAAAGGGCACCATATGTGATATTTATATTTGGATTAATAATGCTAACACCAACAGCCCCTATACCTATACCAAAGATAAGAATATTTATCAGAAACATGACCTTGTTCATTTTTGGTTTTGTTTCTTTCTTTATCCCTTCTTCAATCTCGATAGAGAGAAATTTTTTGGTCTTGATCCATGCAACTATCATTGCTAAACCAACGGTTACTACAAATATGACTGCAGTTGAAATAATCGAGATTCGTAACTTCAAATCAAACTGATTGATTTCACCACCAAACTCCATGAAGCCTATAGCGTCTAGTACATAGCGAGCAGAAAAAATACCTATGATATATCCAAGGATCCATCCAACCACACTGATTATGAAAACTTCTGTCAGAATAATTCCTAGCAACGCTCTGGACGTTCCTCCATACAACCTATGGATTGCTATTTCTCCTCTACGCTGTTCCAAGGCTAAATTTAATCCATACAAAAGGACAGCCAAAGATAGAAGTATTACAGGAATCATTAACACGTAATCGAATATTTGTATTCCAATAAGAAACCAGGTCAACCCTGACAATAAACCTCTTATATTATCTTGGTATCTGATCTCTATCTCACCATATTTAACAGGTTTGGAAGGAGTACCCTGCATAGTATCTTCAAGGTCCGTAAGCCGTTCTTTTGCGGCGTCAATGCTACTTGAGGGAATAATAGACTGGTCCATTTTCAAACCCAAAACGGCATAGTCATTACGCATCAATTCATTAATATGAACAGATTCGATAGATTTGGTTGTCAGTAAATGGCGCCTACTTAAGTTGCTATCTCGTCCATCAAAACCTTCCATCTCAGGTAATTCGTATATACCTATTATCAACAAATCGTTAAGCGGTACGTTTTGATAGCAAGCCTCAAACTCTTTCTCTTCTGACCAATTATTAGCAAAATAGTTGATATTTGCTGTGGCTCCTTCAGTTATAGGCACACATTCTGATTCTGTTAATGTGTTTTTTTCTTGAATATCACTCGCATAGGCAAAGGTGAGGTCGATTGTTTTTCCAACTCCCAAATCAAGTTTACTTGCCGTTTCACGTGACAAAATTATTTGTTTTGAAGTTTGTTCAAATTCATCTGAAAACCATTCACCATCAACTACTTTACTCGAATAGTCATTGCCAATTGCACCATTAACAATAGAATCATCTAAAAACATCACCTCCAATGGCATGTCAATTTCAGAAGATTCATCCCGATTAATAAATACGGAGATACCTTTGGAAAATTCCGTTGCCTCCCATTGATTATTATATTTATCAGGATAAAATCCTGTATTAGCAAACATCAAACCACAATCTTCGTATTCCGGCTTTTCAACAAAAGTGTCACATATCGTAGAAAACTCCGATACATCATTCGTTCTTGTTTCAGGTTTATATCCAGGTTCATTTTTGAACTGGACCGTTACATCAAATAATACTTCTTTAATGCTTTCCTGCATTGCCACCTGACCTAGACCAGAACTATAAGCAAGTACAGTACTAAGCACCATTGTAGACAGCAATACTCCAGAAAAAACAGCAAATCCCCTTCCTCTTGCCAACCATGCGCTACGGATACCAATAATAAAGTTGTCGATTATTGTACTAAATATCATCCAGTTGATTCCCCGACTGGTCAGACTTCATTACCCGACCATCTTTTAAAAGCAAAATCCTATCTGCTTTAGAAGCTAAAACTGGATCATGAGTTACCATCAATACTGAAAAAGTATTTGATGCGTCATGACATAATTCTTGAAACAATTTAATTATCTCTTCGCCGGTATTTGTATCTAAATTCCCAGTTGGTTCATCAGCTAGCAATAGAGTTCGGTTACCAGAAATTGCTCGAGCGATTGCAACCCTTTGATTTTGACCACCTGATAGTTGCCCCGGATAAAAACCTACTCTTTCACTCAGTCCAACCTTTTCTAAAGCCATCAGCGATTTTTCTTGCGCCTCTTTCAATGAAAATCCTGATATTGTCAAAGCAAGCGCAATATTGTCTTCAATACTTAAATGCTGAAGTAAATTTGAGTTTTGGAAAATCCAACCAATACGTTCGCGCCTCAGTTCGTTAAGGTGGATCGGATTATCTATCCCATACCTATAATCACTTAATTCAATATAACCATCATCGGCTTTTAACAAGCCACCTATGATATTTAGAAGGGTGGATTTACCGCTTCCTGAAGGTCCCATCAAAGCAACCAATTCACCATTTTTTATATTTATTTCAACATCTTTTAAAACATC
>CAZYCG010000087.1:0-4663 GCA_964645865.1 uncultured Dehalococcoidia bacterium
AATTGGGAAATTATGTCTGGTGAATATAAATCTATGGGGGTTTATATAAAAGGACATATTATGAAAGAAGTTAGAGGGAAAATTGATTTTAGGTTATTTGCAAGTAATGAAGTAGATAAAATGGAAGATGGTAGCAAAGTTATAATAGCTGGATTAGTTATACGTAGACAAAAACCTTTAGCTAAATCTGTTTTTATGACTATAGAGGATGAATTTGGCCATATACCAATTATTGTCTGGGATAAAGTATATGACAGATATGCTGATATTCTTTCGCGGCCACTCATAAAGGTTGAAGGAGTAATATCCAGGAGAGAAGGTACATTTAACGTGGTTTTAATTAGAGCAAACGAGATAAAAGTAAATGTTGATTTGTCTAAAGCCCATAATTGGCATTGAAGATATATTAATTGATTTTGTGAATGGTTTATTCGTTTTTATTTAATGTTTCTATAAATTCACTATAATCGCTTATTCCAGAAACCATGTTGATAAAAGATTTTAAGTCGGAAGAATTATCTCTTAGTAGATTTACTTGATTGCCTATATTACTTATCGAAGCAGGGCTATTGCCATATCTTCCTCGAAATGCAAAGTATGCTTGATTCAATTTTCTGATTCTGTAACCTCCCAATCGAAGTTCCCACCAAGTTTCTTTCATCAATCGTTCTGCGGAATCTATTTCTCCTTGAGACAATAGGTTATCCACTTCTCTTCTAGTAGAACGCATTTTGTTAAAGAGATTTTCATTATCATAATTCAATTTTGAATCAATTAGTCCGTGTTTATCCTTTTGGTATAAATCGAAATATATTAAGTCTCCTATTTCTTCTCCTAATAGCGTGCAAATAGTTTCGTTCAAAGTTGTCATTTCACGCGAATCCCAATAATTCCATCCTAATGGCTTAAAGAAGAAATAAGCATGGAACCATTCATGTACTGATGTTTGGATTATGCGTCTTAGGTTTTGTTGATCATCTACCAAAAGGGGATATGTGGCTATTCCTGCTAGATCGTCTACTAGAGCAGATGTGCCATAAGCTTCAAATAGAGAGTTTTCTATTCTGTCTCTTTCTTTAAACGAAATTTCAGGGTCAATCAATACAGAATCAATCATGCGGATTTCATCTCTAGGTGAGGTTACAAGAACCTTTGGGATATGTTGAAGCCTAATGTCAACTGGTGGGAAAACAAATCCCAATTTGTTTTTTACACCTAATTCTTTAAGTTGATCAGTTATTTCGTCTTCAATAGACTTTTCTGCGATTAATCTTGCTGAATCTCTTTTGGACTTGAGCAACTGAGTATGCTGTCGTATGTCGATAATAGTACTAGATGTGAAGTAGTTGATTTTTGATCCATCTACTAGGTTTTCATATTTGTTAACTCGTTTTGACAACTCAAGATAATTCTCTATATTATCCAACTTGCTTTTGTTTTTAGTTTCAGTATTAAAGGGTTCATTAAATAGCATGAACATCCATTTTTGTGGAATGTTAATGATTTCCCATTCAAGCAAAGAAAATTTTTGTGACCAAGCAACAGATTGAGAATTAGAGAGATAAGATGGATTGAAATTATCATTACTTGTGAAAAGCAGTGGAATAAAAATAATAAGATAAAAAATCCGGTTGTACATAATTCAAGTGCTGATTTAGTAACTAGTAGTTACTTTAAGTTTTGTATTAATTCTATCCTTTGTTTAATTGGAGGATGGCTATAATTGAAAAATACGTAAGCTGGATGCGGTGTTAAATTCGATAGATTATGTGCGGATAGTTTTTTCAATGCTGAAATCAACGTGTTTCCATCTTGTCCGTTTTCACATGCCCACCTGTCGGCTGAATGTTCATTTCTGCGGGAAATATACTGTCCTAAAATAGACAGTATAAGTTGTACTGGAGTGTACAAAAATGAAAAAAATATAAGCCCGCTATAAACAGATTGGTAATCCATACCAAAAGCTTGGTAAAGTGTGTCAAGTTCAATCACGATTGATAGCATGAAAAAAATAATCCCAGTGGTAATTATGCCTATAAATGTACTCATGTGAATATGTTTTAATTTGTAGTGTCCAATTTCATGGCCAAGTATGGCAAGGATTTCATTTTCTGAATGTTCTTTTACCAGCGTATCAAATAGAGCAATCCTTTTGGTTGACCCGAAGCCTGTAAAAAAGGCGTTAGAATGTGATGATCTTTTTGACCCGTCAATTATGAAGATGTTTTTGAATTTGAAATTTACATTTGCTGCATAATCTTCTATTTTGGTTCTAAGCCCGCTTTTTTCTAGGGGAGTGAATTTATTGAATAGGGGCATAATCCAAGCTGGGGCTATAAAGGTAATACTTATTGTAAATATAGTCACTGCAATCCAACATACCAACCATGCATAGTTACTATATTCGAATATCGCCAAAACAATAGATAGTAATAACCCGAAAAGCACAACCGTCAATAGGAGGCTTTTAATTTGGTCACCTATAAAAGTTTTTACAGTAGTTTGATTGAATCCGAATTTCTGTTCAGTGACGAAAGTAGCAAATATATTAAATGGTAATGATATCAATGTAGATCCAATCAATAGGCTTAAGCAATAAATCAGACCTAATAATATAGGTTGTGTTGTTATCTCTCTAAGCAATAAGTCTAAGTAATTGAATCCTCCAGTTAGCCAAAACACCCATGTTATTATCAGCATGAATCCTCCAGTTATAAGCTCAAGGAAAGTCTTATGACGAGTGTATTGCTGAGATTTGTGATATTCGTCAGTGTCAAATATGTCGTTTATTTCTTCAGGTACGGGTTTAGAGGAATTCATTAAATTCAAAACATTGATTATTAAATTGAGTGCGAATTCTGCAGCCATAGCTATTATTATGATAATTCCAAGTGTGTTCATCTCAATTTTCCTGTAAATGTTTATAGGTTATTTTGTACATCAGATAAATATGGGTAATTAAGCCCTCAATATTTTGACATAATTAATGATATGTTCTTATAGTTCAAAAGAAGATTTGTTTTTAGTATATGAATCTATTGTAATGTTTTACAAGAAATTATTAAGAAAAAAAATGACTTACATTGGTTAAAAATAAGATCCATTGTCTCAAGGAAGTTTCAATATGAGAGTGTCTGATAAATGGGTCTACCTGACGGTTCTATCCATAGGCACATTCATTGTTACTTTGGATGGTGGAATGGTTGGATTGATATATCCGGCATTGATAGACGCTTTTGATTCTCAAAGTTCAGATGTGATATGGGTATCAGTTTGTTATTGGGTTACCGCAGTCGGTCTCATGCATACACTGGGTTGGATGGGAGATGTTGCTGGAAGAAAATTAATATATATGCTGGGACTAGTCGTTTTAACACTGGGTATTGTATTCAGTTCTATATCTCCTAATTTGCCATGGATAATTGTTTCTCGTATAGGGCAGGGTATAGGAGCAGCGATGATATTATCGAATCTGAATGCTTATATAACAGACATATTTCCTTCAAATGAAACAGGTAAAGCTTTAGGTATATCAGGTTCAGTAGTTGGATTTGGATTGACACTTGGACCTTTATTGGGTGGAGTATTGCTCGAAATAGATGGTTGGAGAGCTTTATTTTATTCTAGGATACCGTTAGGCATCGGTGCAGCAATACTAGCTTACTTAATACTTCCGAAAGATAGCGTTAAATCAGTTGCCCACTCAATAGAAATCAGGGGTGTGGTTGTGATTTTTATTTGTTTAAGTTCAATTTTGATTTCAGTAAACCAGTTTGGTAAAAGTGGTATCGCATCTCCAGTAGTGGTTATAACGGCATTATTATTTTTAATTTTCTTGCCATTGGTTATTTGGAGTGAAAAAAAATCTCTTAGACCAATTATTGAAGTATCCCTTTTACGGAGTAGAAACTATTCTTTTGGAATACTTTCACTTGTTTTGCATTATCTAGCTCATGGAGCTGTATTGTTATCAGGGCCATTTCTATTACTTAATACTTTGGGGTTTTCTCCAGGAAAAGCTGGATTAATGATGGCAGCTTTTTCTGCTCCGAGAATCTTATTGGCTCCTGTTGCGGGAAGGGCATACGATAGATTTGGACCAAGGTACCTATTGATTCTTGGAAATCTTATGATAGCGATCGGGTTGTTTTTACTAAGTCAAGTTGAACTTGGTTCAAATGAATACATTATATGGATTGGTATGTTGGCAGGTGGAATCGGAGCGTCTTTGTTCGAGCCGGTTGTTACTAGTGCAATAATGGGTTCAGTTCCAAAATCTAGATTGGGAACAGCTTCGGCATCTGTAGGAGTTGGAAGACAAGTTGCATTTGCGATTGGTTTAACTCTATCTGGAGCAGTTTACGCATTTCAAAAAATTGAATATGCCATAAAGACTGATTGGGTGCAAGATGTAATTGAAATATCTGCTTTGAGTGATACTCTACTAGTTGGTGCTTTTATAGCAGTATTGGCAATTCTTATAAGCAGTGGGTTAAAAAATAAATAAAGATAATTAATCCTATGGTTTAATTATCCCATTTGACTATTCCGTAGCCGCCCTTTCTAAGTTGCTTATTAAGTTCAACCAAACAAATGCCACATTTCACCAATTCTACGTGTGATCTGTGAGCTGTTGGTGCATGACCTAGTATCAAATGCATCA
>CAZYCG010000088.1:0-4634 GCA_964645865.1 uncultured Dehalococcoidia bacterium
GAGGAAATTTAAAATTGAGAGAAAGTCGCACAACTCAAAATAGCCTACAAAGACCTCAATTGATTCAATCAATGATTGACGCAATGCGTGTTCCAGATTTGAGAGGCAAGATTATATTTACACTTGCTATGCTTTTAGTATATAGATTCATAGCACATGTTGCAGTCCCTGGAGTAGATAGTCAAGCACTTTCACAGGCCTTTGAGCAACAAGCTTTATTGGGATTCCTAGACTTGTTCAGCGGTGGCGCTCTATCGGATTTCAGTGTAGCAGCTTTAGGTGTTTATCCTTATATTACCTCATCAATAATTATGCAAATATTGACACCTATAATACCCCAATTAAAATCACTCTCTCAAGAAGGTGATTATGGGAGACAAAGAATAAATCAAATTACTCATTGGATAACAGTCCCAATTGCTTTCTTTCAATCATGGGGAACTGTTACATTTTTAAGTCAATCCGCAGTCCTACCAAACACTCAGTTCGGTCTAAATTTACCATCAATAACAATATTACTTTCAATGGTAGCAGGAACAATGTTTTTAGTATGGCTAGGAGAATTAATCACGCAAAGAGGCTTAGGAAATGGCATATCATTGATTATATTTGGTGGTATAGTTGCTAATTTCCCTAAAATGATTGGAAGCGGCTTTCTACAACGAGAAAATACTGCCGGTCTAATCTTACTTTCACTAATTGGATTTGCATTGATATACGTAATAGTGTTATTTACAGAGGCACAGCGTAGAGTCCCTGTTCAATATGGTAAAAGCGTGTTCCGTGGCGGTAAAATGCAAAAACAATCAGGGTCAAGTTTTTTACCTTTAAGAGTCAATTCCGCAGGTATGATTCCAATAATATTCGCCTCATCTATAATCATATTGCCAGCAACAATGGCTAGCTACTTTAGAGATCCTATGAGCGAATCGTTCATTGCTAAATCAGCTCGTTTTCTATCAAATGCATTATCACCAAGTAATGGATTTGGGGGAAGTTTTCCTGAAGAATTCCCTTGGTATTGGATTGCATTATTCTTTTTGGTTCTGTTATTTACATTCTTTTACACTATTATTACATTCCAACAACAGAATTTAGCTGAAAACTTACAACGAAATAGTGGTTTCATACCTGGCATACGACCCGGAAGACCTACCCAAGAATACCTAACTAAAGTAGTAACGAGAATAACATTGGGTGGCGGAATTTTCTTAGGTTTAGTAGCAGTTTTGCCATTCTTCGTAACAATAATCACAGACGTGAGAGCATTAACTCTTAGCTCGGTGAGCTTATTAATAATGGTTGGAGTTGTTCTTGATAGTATGCGCCAACTAGAAGCACAATTACTCATGCGCAACTATGAAGGATTCTTATAGTTATTTGACTATATAACAATAAAACGGAGTATTTATTTGAAAATAATTTTGATGGGACCGCCCGGAGCCGGGAAAGGAACCCAAGGTAACTGGATAAGCAATTATCTTAATATACCAAAAGTATCATCTGGTGATCTATTCAGAGAACATCAGAATAACAAAACTGAACTCGGACAACTAGCATCATCTTATATGCAAAAAGGAAAGTTGGTTCCAGACAAAATAACGGTGGCAATGGTTATGGAATGGATAGATAACAACAAACAATCTGAAGGCTTCGTTTTAGATGGATATCCACGGACGTTACCACAAGCAGAAGCTCTAGATATTGCATTGAATAATAATGGACTCGGTAACGTAGATAAAGCAATTAATGTTGATGTTCCGACAGAAGTCTTAATATCCAGACTCTCAGGAAGATTAGTATGCACTAATTGCAACCAAATATACAACATTAAATATGCTCCACCAAAAAATGATAGAGTTTGTGATAATTGCACAAAACAATTGCAAATAAGAGATGATGATAAAACAGAAGCTATACAAAAACGGATTCAAGTTTATTTTGAATCAACTGCTCCATTAATATCCTATTATGAATCCACAAATATACTTGTGGAAATAGATGGTAGCAATTCAATTAGTGTTGTCACAGAAGAATTAAAATCTATTCTGTCAAATTAAACTAAGATACTCATAATAATTTCAAAGAGGGACAAATTGTCAACCGAAATCCATAAAGGAATCACAATTAAATCGGAAAATGAGATAAGTCTGATGAGTCAAGCTGGCAAAATAGTGGCTATGACTCAAATTATTTTATCAAATGCCATACGTGTTGGAATATCAACTCTTGAACTAGACAGGATTGCGGAAAAAGAAATTAGGAAAAATGGAGCCATACCTTCGTTTAAAGGATATATGGGATTTCCTTCATCTATTTGTACTTCTATAAATAATGAAATAGTACATGGTATACCATCAAAAAGAAAAATAGAAAATGGGGATATTGTCAGTATAGACGTGGGAGCAATATACAACGGTTATCATAGTGATAGTGCTTTCACTATCGGTATAGGCGATATATCTGATAATGCAAAAAAATTAATTTCTGATACAAAAAATGCTTTGCAAATTGGTATCAATGCCGCAAAACATTCTTCGAGAGTGGGCGACATCGGTTTTTCAATACAAAAACATGGAGATAAACTTAACTATGGCATTGTAAAACAGTACGTAGGGCATGGCATAGGTAGAAGCTTGCACGAAGAACCCCAAATCCCTAATTACGGGGATCATGGAAAAGGCGTAGAGCTGAAAAGTGGAATGGCGATTGCAATAGAACCTATGTTTAATCTGGGATCTTGGGAAACTAAAGTTCTTGATGATGAATGGACAGTAGTGACATCTGATGGAAGCATCTCTGCACACTTCGAAGACACAATAGTAATTACGGAGCATGGGTCTAAAATATTAAGCAATATACCTGAAAAGAAAAATATCCCAATTCAAAAAAACAATTAACTATGGCAAAAAAAGAAACAATTGAAGTAGAAGGCAAGGTTTTAGATTCTTTACCAAATGCTACATTCAAAGTCGAATTAGCAAACGGCCATGAAGTTTTAGCTTATCTATCAGGCAAAATAAGAATGAATTATATAAGGGTATTACCAGGAGATAGGGTATTAGTTGAACTTTCTCCTTATGACCTTACCAAAGGCAGAATAACTTATAGATTCAGGTAGCCTATAATGAATCACAATGGAGGAATTAAATGAAAGTATCAGCATCTGTTAAACCTAGATGTGCAAAATGTCAGGTTATTAGAAGACATGGAAAAGTAATGGTCATATGTAAAAACACAAAATGTAAACAACGCCAAGGATAAATATCGGACACAAAAAAAGGGGATTTTTATGGCAATAGTAGCAGGAGTAAATATACCAGACAATAAGCGCGTCGAAATTGCATTAACATCAATTTACGGTATTGGTCCAAAACAGGCTAAAGATGTAATAGACGAAGTTGGAATATTAAATAATCCAAGAGTAAAAGATCTGAGCGAATCTGAATTAAATTCAATCCGCAATATAATCGACAAAGATAGAATAATTGAAGGCGACCTGAGACGTGAAGTTAATTCGAACATAAGACGATTAATAGATATAGGTAGCTTTAAGGGAACTCGACATCGAAAAAATTTACCAGTTAGAGGCCAACGAACAAGAACAAATGCACGTTCTAAAAGAGGACGTTCGACCCCAATAGCTGGCAGAAAAACCGTTTCAAAATAGTAATTTATCAATATTTGGAGTTACAAAATGCCACCAAAAACTAGAACAAGAAGAAGAGTAAAAAAATCCATTTCAAATGGAAAAGTTTATATACAATCAACATTTAACAACACACTGATCACTATAACTGACAACCGTGGTAATGTAATCGCATGGGATAGTGCAGGAACGTCAGGATTTACAGGATCAAGAAAATCTACAGCATTTGCTGCTCAACGTGCTGCAGAAAACGTGGCACAAAAAGGTAAAAATAATGGACTTAAACAGGTCGAAGTCTATGTAAGAGGTCCAGGTGCTGGTAGGGAAGCAGCTATTAGATCATTGCAGGGAGCAGGCATATTAGTGACAAGTATAAAAGATGTAACCCCTATACCACATAATGGATGTAGGCCACCGAAAAGAAGAAGAGTATAAATATTGAATCAATCACAAAACAATTTAGTGAATGTATTTGAACCTAACGGAATAAAGTGGATTCTGAATGAAGCTTTTTCTATATCTATAGCCCGTTTCAAGCTTTTTGTGACTCTTGTAGCAATAATCCAGGTTCCTGCAATTATACTATCTTTATATTTTTCTGGTTTAACAGAACAGGAAAATAGATATGATCTCATTTTGCAAATTATTAGCTATCTAACAGCTTTCTTTGCTATGACCGTTAGTTCCTCTTTAATAATATCAGCTATAGGTCAACATTATGCATATAATAAAGTTACTTTGAGTTTTTGCTTCAAAAGAACATGGTGGCGGATTATATCTATTAGTTTGTGGGCTGTATTATTAACCATCCCTCTATTTGCTATCACTTATTTAGCAAACAACGCCTTTAATAACCAAGAAAATACACTATATATGTTAAGCATAATAATTGTCATGGTAACATTCATACCTTTCCTAATTTATACTTCGTTTTATACTCAAACTGTGATTATAGAAGGGTTTAACCTATTGAATGGAATAAAAA
>CAZYCG010000089.1:0-1940 GCA_964645865.1 uncultured Dehalococcoidia bacterium
TACTGTCTCGACTAACTAGACCTTTTAACTTATCAGGCCACCCAGCAATTTCTCTTCCATGTGGATTTTCTAACTCAGGATTACCAATTGGTCTTCAATTAGTTGCACCATATTTTAAAGAACAAAGTTTATTAGACGTTGGCCTTTGTTTTGAAAATGCGACTGACTGGATCAGGCAACCTTCTTTGTAACTATTTAGTAATGAACGAAAACCAAATTCGAATATTATCAAATTATGCTGAAAGTTTAGGTATTGAGGTACCTGAAAATGTACCAGTACAAAACCGAGAAATAACTGTAAACCAAATAAAATTCCATTATTTAGATTGGGGTAAATCTGACAACCCCCCAATACTCATGCTTCATGGATTGGCTCAAACTTGTCGAACTTGGGACTTAGTTGCATTAGCTTTATCAAATAACTATAGATCCATTACTATTGACCAAAGAGGCCATGGGGATTCGGGATGGAGCACAAATCAAGATTACTCCCATAACACTTTATTAGAAGACACTATAAAAATAATCGATAAGCTCAACCTTGATAAATTTGTGTTGGTTGGATTTTCAATGGGCGGGAAAATAGCCTTAAGTTATGCTGAAAATCACAGTAACCGACTATCTGCCATGGCGGTAGTGGATGCAGGACCAGAAAGTAATCCAAAAGGCACCGAGAGTGTTAGGAAATTCCTTGAGCAACAAGCTGATTTCGTTTCAGTTGATGAGTTGGTATCAAAAACAATGCAATACAATTCCACTAGACCTATGGAAAGTATTAGAGCCAGCATAATGAATAGCATAAAACAACTAGATACTGGTAAATGGGTATGGAAATATGACCCTGGAATCAAAAACAGAATATCAAGCAAAGATAGTGAAATAAAGCTTCAAAATCAATTGTGGGCATCAGTAAATAAAATCGAGTGTCCTACACTAATTATGCACGCAACTCATAGCAACATTTTGACAAAATCAACCGCACTCAAAATGCAGTCAATTATTAAAGGATCTAAATTAGTATCTATTAAAAATGCGAGCCATTTGGTTGTAGGGGATAATCCAGTTGATTTTATAAAAGAACTGAAGCTATTCTTATCAACTATTTATGCTGATAACATAATTTAAAATCACCTTATAATACCATCTGCTCTCAGAGCTTTAAGAGCATTTCCAAAAGCTTCAGATGTACTATCGATTGTATTTTCATCATGAACCCCTGAGACCATAAATCCTATGCCACCCATCATATCTACACCTTCATTCAGCATAGCCATTTTGACAGCTCCACTATACGTTTTACATGACCGCGCAATTTCGGAATGATCTAGAGTACACATGTAACCATCACATGAACATTCAACGTCTAGCAAAATATGAACGATAGAAGCTACTCCGTGAGCATGGCCTTTAACTTCATACTTTGATAACTGTTCATTTAATCCGGCTTTTAATCTTATCGACATAGCATCAGCATGACTGTTTATGGGATCTCTGTCTAATATCTTTAAGGTAGCTATTCCCGCAGCAGCAGTGGCAGGATTAGCATTAAAAGTACCATGGTGATCAACTCTATTAGAACCAAGTTCAAAAGATAATTGATCCATAACCTCTGCTTTTCCAGCGACGGCGCCACCAGGCATCCCACCAGCAACTATTTTAGCCATAGTTGTTAGATCAGGTATAACAGAAAATTTAGCCTGTGCTCCACCTTTAGATATCCTGAATCCGCATATTACTTCATCCATTATCATTACCACATTATGCTTTTTGGTTAATTCCCGGACATTAGATAAAAAATATGGGTTTTGAATGGGATATTGACCCCAATGACCACCAGTAGGTTCTAATATAACTGCTGCTATATCATCTCTTGATTCTAAAACACCACTTAGTTCATCAATATTAGGCTCAATTACAAGTGTACCTGTCATGGTCTCAGC
>CAZYCG010000089.1:2040-4509 GCA_964645865.1 uncultured Dehalococcoidia bacterium
ATAAGGGCACCGTAACCGGTCATATAGTCGATTAATTGATTTCCATCCAAATCTTTTTTAATTACACCTGTTGCTTCTTCCACGGCAACAGGAAAAGGCTTAACATCTCTAGACAAATGTCCTCCAGTAGGAATAACCTGTCTGACTTTTTGATACAATTCGTTAGATTTCGCAAATTTGTTTGTATATGTTTCTAGTATGTTTGACACTAAAGGCCTCCAGTAAATATTGCTCAAGATTGGTTTTCAAATCGATTTCAGTAATATTATCTTTGATACAAAAATTTTACACTATTAATTAATTCTATTTTGTCATAATATCCTATTTAAAATAAGGGAATTTAGATATGAATGCGTCCATTCAATCAAACCCAAATAGAAGAGTTAAAACAAATATTTACTGATGTTGGCCTTTTAAATTAATAATATGTCTATTCTAAAATCAACAACCGATCCGTTTGGCGGAATTATATTGGAACCAAACAATTTACCAACAGACCTGAAAGTATTTGCTAATGACTTAAAAGAATCAATTCATAACTGGCAAACAACTGACTCGAAACTCGTATGGTTGAAACTTATGATTTCTCAGTCAAACCTGATACACCCAGCCGTGAATTTAGGTTTTAATTTCCACCACACTTCTGAACAATCTCTTATGTTGGTATATAGGTTAAAATCAAAAGCATTTATCCCTCCTTTTGCATCTCACTACATAGGAATAGGCGGCGTAGCTATTAATTCAAATAGTGAAATTTTAGTGGTAAGAGAAAAATATGTTCGGAAAGGTCAAATAAACCAACTCAAATTACCTGGAGGTGCAATAAATGCCGATGAGCATTTAGTTGATGGAGTTATACGAGAGGTATTAGAGGAAACCGGGGTCAAAACAAAGTTCGTTTCAATATCATCTTTTAGACATATACATGAGTACAGATATAGAAAATCAGACATATATTTTGTTGCTTTACTCAAACCACTATCAAATAAGATAACTCCGCAAACTGAAGAAATAGAAGAATGTAAATGGATGCCACTTCAAGAATATATGAATTCACCAGAAATAAGTGATTTCAACAAAATTGTTGTTAAAAGTACTTTAGTGAAACCAAATTTCACATCTAAATTAATTCACGAATACCGTCCGCAAGATCTATACGAATTCTTTTTGCCCGAATCAGTTGAAGATTCCAATTTAGTAGAGAGATATTTTTAATTAAACTTTATAGATTTAACACCACATAGTAATCATAAAGGATAAATTTTTTCTAGATTTCCTCCGATTATCAAGTCAGTTTGATCCTGCGTGAGAAACCCACACTTTTCTTTATATAAAACCAATGATTGTTTATAGTTTAATGTTCTTTCACAACAAGGCATATCTGAGCCCCACATCAATTTCTCTATCCCAATTTCATTTATTAAATCTTCTACTAATTTTTCTAAATTAGGATTATAGGGCGGATATGGTGAATCACTTGCCATAAGATGCAACATCAATTCTATATACCAGTTGTCATTCTTAAGTAATCTACCCATAATCTCTGGTAATTGATACCTTACCAAATCAGGTTCACCTTTTAGCATACTTACATTGTTAAGTCCGTGGGTTAAAACACTGGTTATATTTTGATGAGATTTAGCCCAATGATCAAAATCTTCTAACTCTCTTAAATAAACCTCCATCATTGGATTCCTATATTCTCCCGCATACCAATGAACGGGTATATTCAATTCCTCTACCAAAGACCAAAATGGAACAAGAGAAGAATCATTGACTCCCATATTGAAATCTACATGAAAGAATCCACCAGTTGAAAAATATACCCCTTTAAAACCCTGCTCTAAAACTTGATATTTAAGCCGGTCAAGTTGATCAGGTTCTCCAGCACGCCATTCTTGAACCTGAGCTAATCCAACAAGTTTATTTGGATATTTTTTCACACACTCACCCAAAAAATCGTCTAAATGGCCATAGACTCTATCATGTTGTAAAACAGCTCTATCTACGCCAGCATATTCCATTTGTGCAATTAAATATTCCGGAGAACTTTCCATATTGGTTAAAGATGGCGGCATCCATTGCATATAATAATCTTGTTCTTCATGAGTAAATTCTAATCTGCCAAATTCACCTATTCTAAAAGATATATCTGGCAACCAAGAAATCCCATCATGTTCACCAGTTAATATAGAATTTTGTTTTTGTTGCGAGATTAAAGAACCGTCGGAAGAACGCCTTACTCCTTGTGGGTGAAAACGAACGTGATATTGATGTTCTGCTGAACACATATCGTAATACTGTGCATTACCTCGATCTAGACCTAATGGTGGAAAACAGTGAGCATGAGCATCAAATATTACTGCCATTTCTGACCTCCGTTAAGGAAATTTTAAATTAACTTGTCATGCTAATTTATCAAACGCTACCATTTTGTATTGTGGTTCCTTTTTCGTTTCAACTCCAGTT
>CAZYCG010000090.1:0-4485 GCA_964645865.1 uncultured Dehalococcoidia bacterium
GTATCGACAAATAATTACCTGTTAATACAGGTCACTATACCAAGAAAAACGGAAAAATGCATGGTAAACTCAGACTGTAATGAAACGTATTATCAAATGGCCAATCATAGTACTGCTAGTATTAATAATATATTCAGCCACATCATTTTTATTCTTCACAGAATCACAAAACATACAATCATTGCCAGGATTTTTCAGATTTGCAATTATCTGGTTTTTTGTGACCATTTTCGTCAACTGGATTACCAAGAGAAAAGATTAATCAATTAACGAAAAACCAGATTTATTGATAACAAATATTAATATAATCCAATAATGAAAGACATAACTCCTAAACTCAACAATTCCTATATAAACCTTCTCAAAAACAAGAATGTCCTCTCATGGTCTCTATACGACATAGCAGACACAGTTTATTTTGTTGGAATATTAGGAATATTTTTCCCATTATGGGTAACTGAAGATATGGGAGGTAATGACGGTACTGTAGCATTCACCTTATCCATATCTATAGCAATCAGCTTGTTACTGTCACCTATTATCGGAGCAATGTCGGATAATTCAGTAAAACGCAAATATTATTTATGTTCGATGACATTCTTATGCATTATTGCTTTATTTACCTTAGGTAATTTCAGCTTGATTGCAAGCTTGACTACTGTGTCTGTATCAGTAATCACTATGTACCTGGCAGGTATTATATATAATGCTTTGTTGCTAGAAGTAAGTACGAAAGAAAATGTTGGACTCATAGCTGGTCTGGGATCAAGCATAGGATACATCGGAGCTATCGGCATAGTACTATTCAGTATATTTTTTGTAGATGAACTAGGTTACGTGTTCGGGTTTAAAAGCACCGCAATTTTTATGCTTGTGAGCACAATACCAATTTTTCTATTGCTAAATGAAAAGCCCAAGGATTTTATTAGCCCAGGTATTTTAAACATAACCCTTTCAGCATTTAAGCAGATTTTCGCACCGATAAAAACTGTTTCAAAACATAAACCAGCTGTAATCGTTTTAATAACCAAATTTTTCTACAGTTGTTCTCTTAACGGTGCATTGATGTTCATTGTTTTATATGGAACTGAAACAGCTGGGTTTGACGCTAAATATGTAGAAACCGTTTACGCACTAGCTCTATTGATAGCTATTCCATTTGCAATTATTTGGGGCAAATTGATCGACTCGATAGGAGTGGTTATAACTACCAAAATCAATCTCGTCATAATGGTATTTTTGTTAGCTATTGGGGCAGTGATACCTGAGCTCGATTTAACAAACAAAGAAATATATTGGGCATTATTGGGAATGGGAGCCGGAATTGTTACCCCAGGCCTTTGGGTATCAGACCGACCTTTACTAGTTTTAGTAAGTCCTCCAAACCAAATCGGACAGTTTTTTGGTTTTCATGGATTATTAGGTAGACTTTCCGCCATACTGGCTTCATTTTCATGGGGATTTATAGTAACAACACTTAGCTTAGGACAACAACCTGCGGTCATATTTCTATCTTTGTGTTCAGTTTTCGCTTTAATCTCTATCATGTTTTTAAATAAGAAATAAAATAGAGAATATTGAATCCACGAATATAAGACTTACCATTAACCAAGAATCTATTTCAAAACTCGCATGTAGAGTACCAAAGTAGTATTATTTTAAAAATCATTAAATTAGATTTTAGTAAAAGGATGACAATAATATGATAGGTCAAATTAGAACATACACCATTAACAAAGGAATGATGGAAGATTGGATAGCACTATACAATTCTGAATTATACCCAAGAAATGTTGAACTAGGTATCGATGTTCCTGTCGTTTCTGTAAACGATGAGAACACTCAATTTATCTGGATTCGTATATTTAAAGATGCAGAGGACCTAAAATCCCAAGAAGCATTATTATATGGAAGTGATTGGTGGAACAATAACGTTAACCGAGTAAGAAGTCATATTGCACATCGTAACATTCAAATCATAAAGCCATCAACAGATCTGACAAGCACGAAAATATCTGGACATTCTGTTGCTCATTTACGAACATATACTATAAATAAAGGTATGTTATCGAATTGGCTCAATTTATTTCAAACCGAATTATATGGAAGAGTAAGAGAAACACAAATGGGAATGCCGGTCCTATCTGTTAATGATGAGGATACAAAATTCATCTGGGTCAGAACATATAAAGATGAAGATGATCTCAAAACCAAAGAAGAAGCTTTTTACGGTAGTGATTACTGGGTTGCAAATGTGGAACAAATCAGAGGACATTTAGCTGATAGGAACATACAAAACATCTGTTTAATTAACCCCAAACAATCTTAAATCCAGATAAATTCATTGACCAGTAAAACCACAACTGTACTTGGCCCTGGAATGATGGGACATGGAATTAGTATTAGGTTTGCAATTCATGGATTCACCGTTTTTCTATACGGTAGATCTAAAGATAGTTTGCATAAAGCTCAAAAAAGAATTACCAGAACGTTAAAACTTTTGAATGACTTAAACGTAGTTACCTCCAATGAAACCATCGACATTACTAATAAAATTCAATTAACAACAAACCTAAATCAATGCATAAGTACTTCAGACCTTATTATCGAATCAATAAATGAAGACTTACAAGATAAACAAATTTTATTTAAAGAAATATACGATTTACTGACACCAAGGGCAATTCTGACAAGCAATACATCATCATTAATGCCAAAATCACTTTTCTCGGAAATCCCTGACAAAAGCAACGTCGCTGTCACTCACTATATCAATCCCGCAGTATTAGTACCATTGGTCGAAATAGTTAAACATGAAGAAACCACCGAAGATACTATATCAAGGCTAACAGATATATTAATATCAACTGGTTCTAAACCAATTATTGTTCAAAAAGAAACACCTGGATTTGTAACTAGCAGATTACAATCTGCCTTATTAAGAGAAGCTTTATGGTTAATAGAAAACAACATAGCATCAGTAAGCGATGTGGATAAAGCAATTTCTCATGGTTTAGGAAGAAGATGGGCAGCAGCAGGAATATTCGAGATACTAGAAATTGCCGGATGGGATTTATTATCAGTCATATCTGAAAATCTGTTCCCTGAATTATCCAAAGCAAATACCCCAAAACTCCTCAAACAAAAAGTGGAAATTGACGAAATTGGTATAAAGACTAAGAAAGGATTTTATGAATGGACAGACGAATCAATTGCCGCATTAAAATATAAAATTGCTAAAAGCTTAGTAGAAATCCAAAATTGGGACAATTGAGAATAATAATATCGCCCACATTTTTATGATATAAATAAAGAAAATTTAAATTAGGGCTTATTAACATATGCTGATTCTATTAGTTGGTTGTGAATACTCTGGAACTAGTACAATATCCAAATCGCTGCGAATAGAACTCAAAGATAGCTTTGGTTCAGAATTTGAAATTCATGACCATTGGAAACTCCCGAATATAGAATGCTACCCAAAATATTCAAAACAATACGTATTAAATAAAACCGACAAATCCCACATTTCTAAGCTTACTCCTAAATTAAAGGAAATGTTGCAAAGACAGAGTCTCGTATACCACCTACCTGCTGCTAAAGTTGCTATAGATAAAATATATGTAGGATACCATCTAGATGATACTGTTTATGGACCGATTTACTTCGATTATGGAGGACCAAAAGAACCGCAAGGTGGTCCTAGAACAAGGTATGCTAGGTACATTGAGAAGGAAATAATAAAATCCTATCCTAATACTATTTTAATTCACTTAACATCCAATAAGGATACAATCTTAGAAAGAATGGAGAATCAACCCCATGAAAATCAAATTATTCGTAGAGATGATATAGATTTAATAATTGAACAATTTCAATCAGAATTTGATAAGTCATTGTTACAAAACAAACTCACTATAAATACTACAGATCAATCTATAAAACAAACTACTTCTGCCGTACTAGAAGGAATATTGAAATACGGTACTTCAGAAGATTTAGCGCGATTAAAAATAAATAAATTGATAACCTCAAGGAATAACAATTGAGAATTATTATGATGGGATCTGAATATTCGGGAACAACAACTATTGCTAAAGGTTTTATTGAATGGATTAAATCTAATTTTAACAAAACTGTCATATTTCATGACCACTGGAAAATACCCCAAATATCTGGACATCCTCCAACCGACCCACCTAATATAAACCTAACCACAGAAGAACAATTACTAGTTTCTGAATCTACGCCACCAGTCAAAGAATTGCTAATGAGATATGCACTTTACTACCATACTCCTCATTCTTATGAAGAAACCAATCAATTTGGTTTATATGTTGGATATTATTTTGATGACCTTATATACGGTCCTAAATATTTTGATTATGGAAAACCAAACCAACCAGGAGATAGGGTATTAGAAAAATTAAAGATAGAACAAACAATTATGAAGTTTTGTCCTGATACAGTCCTTGCTTTAGTTAA
>CAZYCG010000091.1:0-4413 GCA_964645865.1 uncultured Dehalococcoidia bacterium
TTCCAAACTATCCTTGAAGCATGTGAAGCTATTAGGGCAACTTGAACATCTCGCTCTATCAAAGCGTCTACTAATTTAGATGCTATTATAGAACCGCTTGCACCAGACATCCCTACAACTAATGGATTGTCAAGGGTTGTTTCGTTATTCAAATAACCTCCTAATCTTCAACTCACTATTAAACTTATCAATATAGGAAAAAAAATCGATAACGACACAATAGGATTTAACCGGAAACATTTCTGAATTCCGACAATAACACCATGATAACTGATATATCTATGTTTATAAAATAAAATATATCCAACAATAATTGGACCAATATAATAAATCCAGCTTAAACCTGCCACTACACCTAACAAAATTAACATTAAAACTGACAAAATATCCAAAAGTTTTGTTATTTTGACAGCAAACTCAACTCCAAACCTAGCCGAAAATGAATACAGTTTGTTTCTCGAATAAAAATCTACATCTTGAACATGATAAAGAATATCAAACGAAGTCGCCCATAAAACAACCGCAATCGACAAAATAACCGGTTCAAATCCTAAAGACCCATTTATACCTATCCAAGCTCCGCTCGGAGCGGTTGCTAGAACACATCCTAAGAAAAAACTACTCAGCCAGGTGAATCGTTTAGTATAAGAATAAATCAACATGTAAATAGCTACGATAGGAGACAAATAAAAAGCCAGATTATTCAACATGAATGCCGAATATATAAATACTATCAATGCAAAAAATGCTATCAGCAATATACTGGATGTCTTGACTCTTCCTGAAGGCAAATCTCTGTCTTTAGTCCTAGGATTAATCGAATCGATTTGCTTATCAATCACTCTATTCATTAACATACCAAATGTCCTTGCTCCCACCATCGCTATAGTTATCCAAATTATTTTAATTAGTTCTAAATCGTCAATGAATTTATAAGCTAACAGCAAGCCCGAATAAGCAAATGGTAAAGCAAACAAAGTCTCATTTAATTTTAACAATCTTAAAAACATTACATATGCAAATCTATATAAATTACTAAATTCCGATTTTGTAATTATCCCATTTATTATCTACTAAATTTTTAATCTCTTCCGCCATCACAATTTCATCCGGCCAATCCCTTGTATATCCATCCAATTCACCTTTCGCAGTTGCATCTATCCCCATTTTGCCACCATATTTTGGGACTTCGGAAGCATGATCCAAGTCATCAGTTGGTCCTTTAACAATCACTATGTCCCTATCAGGGTCAATATTAGTACCAATTCTCCATGCAACCTCTGAAACATTTTCTACATCTACATAATGGTCTACAACCACTATTATTTTCGCCAAAGACATTAATCCTAAGCCCCATATTCCGTACATTACTTTCCTAACATGCCCTGGATACTCTTTCCTCATCGATACAATTACGAAGTTATGAAACAATCCCTCAGCCGGCATATTAACATCAATGATTTCCGGCAGTGTTAACTGCAAAGCTGGCAACATTAATTTAGAACTAGCTTTGCCCATAAAATAATCCTCTGACGGAGGCTTTCCTACAACGACTGCAGGATAAATTGGATTAGTTCTGTGAGTTATTGCAGTTAAATGAAAAACTGGATATTCTGATGGTTCAGAATAAAAACCTGTGTGGTCACCGAATGGACCTTCTTTCCTTTGCTCGCCAACATTAATATATCCTTCCAAAACAAATTCACAATTAGCTGGAACCTCCAAATCTACTGTTTTACATTTCACAAGTTCAACAGGACTCCCCTTTAAAACTCCTGCGACTAACAGTTCATCCATGTCCGGTGGTAATGGTAAAGACCCAGACCAAATAGTTACAGGATCTCCTCCAATTGCAACTGCTACCTCCATCTTGCCATTTCCAATATCTTTAGCTTTACGGTAATGCGCAGTCCCTACCTTATGAGTCTGCCAATGCATTCCAGTGGTTTTTTCATCGTAAACCTGCATACGGTAAGTACCTACATTTCTTTGTCCGGTATTTAAATTTCGAGTGATTACCAAAGGTAGAGTTATAAATTTGCCTGCATCAGCAGGCCAACATTTCAAAATTGGCAATTCGAACAAATTAATGTCACTACCAGTTAAAACAATATCTTGACAAGGAGCTTTTTTCAAAATCTTTGGTGAGCTTTTACTAAGGTTGATTAATTCGTTCAAAATTTTCAATTTGCCCATTAATGATTTCGGAGGATTCTTCGGCAAATTTATTAACTTATTTGCAATGTCAGACAATTCATTAAGGTTATCTATACCAAGTGCCCAAGCCATTCTCGATTCACTACCAAACAAATTAATTAAAACAGGTATTTGTTTCTCGTCAACATTTTCAAAAAGCAAGGCAGGACCATTATTTTTTATAGTTCGATCAGCAATTTCAGTTATCTCAAGTTCTGAACTCACTGGAGTTGAGATTCGAACTAATTCCTTTTTCTCTTCAAGGAAATTTATGAAATCTGCTAAATCCTTAAACATCTCTTACTCCAAATTAATTTTGTATTCTAATCTCTGTAGATGAAATATCATTTCTAAAATTCTTTTCATCAATCATGGTAAACATATCTTCGTAACCAGAAGGAACATTAATATCCGTAGCATTTCTAAAATTACCGAATTCATCCATTCTCCCCATCACTATAAACCCACATCGGTTTTTCTTGATATCATCCAACGCTGTCAACATTGATTCACAATTATTATCGTAATATTTAACATCTAGTACCCTAACAGCTGTATCCCATCCTACAACAAATGAACATCCCTTAAAATAAGTGGATTTTTCTGCGAAAGTTTTAGACTTAGATATTATAATTGTACCTACACCCGTGAACTGAGATATTCGATTGAGTAGATCTTCTTTATTCATATCGTTTTTATCAACATTAAATATAGACATCTCAAAATCTACAGTCGAGTTTTTCAATTTTTTTATAAATTCCGCCAGTTGCTTATGACCCGAATGTAACGGATTAAAAGAGCCTGAAATTATAAATTTGGGATGATACTGAAAATCCAATAAATCTCCGTCTTCGTCTATTATCACAAATGGTTCATTCGTTTCAAATAACTGATCTATTGCTTCATAAAATTTATTTTTTTTTCTCGTAATCTTATCCTCTAACGATAAATCTTGGAGTAAATCTTGATTATTACTGTTAAAGCAAAACTCATTTAGTTGATTCAAAATAAACCTGCTGACTAATTCTTCTTCCCCTTTTCTGTCTCTAAAACCTTTATTCAACTTAAGAGACGAGCTAATCATCTCATCATTACTTCTTATCGAAAGGTATACTCTATGTTCACCTTTTTTCGGCTTTTCAGATATCAATGCTGAAGTACAGCCCACGCCAATTATTTTGTCACCTGGGGATGACATCCTACTAGCTCTTATATAAGCTATATTAGCAAATTCATTTGCCACACATTCTGTAACATATCCATCTGGAGTCCTTCCAAGCAATTCATCAATAGAACGATTAGAATATGGAAAATCTAATTGAATGATAGTATTAGAAGAACCCGGAGTAGCCAAAAACCAGTTTGCAAAACTAGATCCGGACCCAGCAAACACACCATTTATTTTTACTGAATCTTCATTTATTCTATTAATGATTTTTTCAATTATTTGTTTCAATGGTTTAAAATTAGACAATATAGATTTTCAATGTATATATAATTGATAAGTAATTTATTAAATTATATTGTAATTCTAAATTTCAAATATTGTAACAAACCAAATCACATATAAATTTATTTCATGAACAAAAAATGGGAACCAAATAAAGGTGATCGGGTAGTAAGACACCCAAGAGAAGAAGAGCTTCAAACGGTACGAATTTCGAGTACTAATAGAAGATCACAACCCAAAATTTTCGCTTCTCCTCTAATGTTATTGTACATATTTTTAGGATTGATAATAATAGGTACCATCCTTTTACTAATGCCGTTTTCGACTACTTCAGAAGATTTCACACCTTTGATTGATGCATTGTTTACAGCAACTTCTGCTGCAACGGTCACAGGGTTAACTACAGTAACCACTTCCACCCATTGGTCACCTGCTGGGCAAGCTATAATTTTAACGCTAATATTCATTGGTGGATTGGGAATAATGACAGTAACGGGGTTCCTTCTTATTCTATTTGGACATCGCGTTTCGCTCTCTCAACAAGTTCTCATAAGAGATAGTTTTCAAATCAATCAATTAGGTGGGCTAGCAAAAATAACCCTACTTATGGTTGGATTTGCAATATTGGTTCAATCAATAGGCTTCTTTGTTTTATTAATGCGGCTAGTTAATATATACCCATTCGGACAAGCTGTTTGGCAATCGTTATTCCATTCAGTATCTGCATTCAACAATGCTGGTTTCGTAATATTCCCAAACAGTGAAAG
>CAZYCG010000092.1:0-4387 GCA_964645865.1 uncultured Dehalococcoidia bacterium
GATGAAGCTATTGGAAATGGAACTCGTTCAACTGTGATTTTTATTGCGCTGGGCGTGATTTTGGTGAGCATATTAAGAGGGGTATTGTCATTTGGGCAAAGTTACCTAGCGGAGGCGCTTTCCCAAAAAGCTACTTTTGATCTTAGGGAAGATTTTTTTAAAAAACTACAAAGCCTCAGTTTTGGATTCTATGACCAGCAGCAAACCGGCAATCTTATGTCTAGGGCAACAGCCGATATAGAAGCGGTTCGTATGTTTATAAGCATGGGATTAGTTAGGGGGATTTCGATATTTGTCATGCTAGTATCTGTTATAAGTATCATGAGTTATGAAAATTGGAGGCTAGCATTAGTATGTTTCATATTCATGCCTCCTATAATATGGCGTGCAGTTTTGATGTCTAGGAAGTTAAGGACGACTTGGATGGAGGTTCAATCTGAAACTGGCAAATTGACAGCAGTTCTACAGGAAAATGTGACTGGTATCAAAATTGTAAAGATTTTTGGTGCGGCAAAATATGAGCAAAATAAATTTGGAGAAAAAGCTAGGAAATTAGCCGATCTTTCCTATAAAGCTGCAAAGTTATTTGCAGTGCAGGGTCCGCTTATGACGTTTATATTCACCTTGTCGACTGCTGCAATCTTGTTTGTAGGTGGATATGAATTAAATGCTGAAAGAATTACTGCAGGAGGTTTGGCGTCATTTATATTTTATATGGCTATGCTGGCAATGCCTATTAGGATGATGGGATGGTTAATCAACACATACAGTAGGGCACAGTCTGCCGGAGATAGAATATATGAAGTGTTGGATGCTGAATCTGGGATTAAAGACAAACCTGATGCTGTAGAAATTAAAAAGGTTCAGGGAAGAGTGGCGTTTCATACGGTTTCTGCAGGTTACAATACAACTGATTCTGTTGTAGATGGTCTTGAATTTTCCGCTAACCCAGGTCAAATAGTAGCCATAATGGGTGCTCCAGGTTCTGGTAAAAGTACACTTGTGCATCTTATCGCTAGATTTTACGATGTGAATAAGGGCAAGATCACAATAGATGATATAGATATCAGGGACATAAAAATCACATCGGTAAGAAAAAATGTCGGAGTTGTGTTTCAAGATGTGTTTTTATTCGCGGCGTCTATCAAAGAAAATATTGCATATGGTTTGGAAGATGTAACTATTGAAAAAATTATAGCTGTATCTAAAATAGCTCAGTTACATGAATTTATTGAAGGGTTACCTCAAGGATATGATACGTTGGTAGGAGAAAGGGGAGTGACACTATCGGGCGGACAGCGGCAAAGATTGGCTATAGCTCGGACGCTTCTTTTAGATCCACCAATTCTTATTCTAGATGATTCAACTTCAAGTGTTGATTCTAAAACTGAATCAGAAATCCAAAGAGCTTTGGAATCTGTAATGAAAAATCGGACTGTATTTGTAATAGCTCACCGCGCTACTACAATATCTCAAGCCAATTCTATAATTGTACTTGAAAAAGGTAAGATAGTAGAAAGAGGTACCCATGATGAACTTCTAAAGCTGAAAGGTACTTATCATAGGATTTATAATCATCAAATAAATTTTTCTGATGGGGATTCTACGCCTGAACAAAAATCTGAACAAATACAAAAAGGTGCTTTAAGATGATGTTCGGAGGTGGAGGTGGATGGAGGAGACAAGGTCGTCTTGATGAAGAAGATGATATAAATGCAAATATTTATGATAAGGAAGTAGTGAAATCTCTTCTTCAAATGTTCAAGCCCTATTGGAAATCAGCTCTTTTTTCTTTAATAGCAATGTTGTTATATTCTGGGACAGTTATAGCAATACCTTGGTTGGTTGGAAGAGCCATAGATAATCATGTAAGTAATTCTGGAGATTCGAACCTTAATAATATCGTACTATTGATAATTATCGTTGCAACCTTTCAATTTGTAACAAATCAAATCCAGATAAGGGTTATGGCCCGTGTAAGCCAAAATGTCCTTTATTCCCTAAGAGTTAACTTATTTAGTCATTTGCAAAAATTGCCAATGTCGTTTTTTAATCGCAATCAAGTTGGACGTGTGATGTCAAGAATTCAAAATGACGTACAACAATTGCAAGAATTTTTGTCAATCATGTTAATAACACTCGGGGATTTGGTCAGTTTGCTTGGTATCATGGCGGTAATGTTGGGAATGAACTGGAAATTAGCCCTTGTAACATTTTCAGTATTGCCCACAGTTGTTGTTCTTCTTGTATTTTGGCAAAAAAAGGCTCGCGGAGCATTTAATCAGACTCGTAGAACCATAGCTGGTGTTAATGCAGGGTTGGAAGAAAATATATCTGGAATAAGAGTTGTACAAAGTTTGAACAGAGGCAATACAAACGTTAAAAAATTCAGACAAATCAATAGTGCAAACCTTGATGCAAATCTTAAGGCAGGCCAATTGACAAGTGCTTTATTTCCTTCAGTTGAAATGATTTCCGCCGTTAGTTTGGCTCTAGTTATATTGGTGGGTGGCCTAATTGCATTAAGCGACCCTGGTCAAATAACAGCGGGTTATCTGGTAGCATTCTCGTTATATATCTATAGGTTGTTTGAGCCTGTGAGAAATCTTGCGATGCAATATGGTTCATTACAAAGAGCTATGGTTTCGGGTAGGAGGATAATGGAAATACTTGCAGAAAAGCCAGAAGTTACGGAATCTTCCAATCCAATTGAACTGACTTCATTTAGTAAAAGTATAGAATACAAGAAAGTAGGATTTGGATACTCCAAAACTGAATTAGTTTTAAATGATATAGATTTGAAGATACGAAAAGGGCAAAAGGTTGCTTTTGTCGGCGAAACAGGCGCCGGTAAAACCACACTTGTTTCGTTACTGGTACGGCTTTATGATCCAAATACTGGTGAATTATTATTGGATGGACATGATTTACGAGAAATTTCGTTTGGAAGTTTATCTTCGTGTATCAGTATGGTGCCCCAAGAACCATTTTTGTTTTCTGAAACTGTAAATGAAAATATACGTTACAACAGGACTGGAATAAATGACGATAAAATTGTTGAAACAGCTAAACTAGTTGGAGCAGATCAGTTTATCAAAGAATTACCAGACGGGTATAAAACGAAAATAGCAGAGAATGGTAGGAATTTGAGTGTCGGACAAAGACAATTGATCAGTTTTGCTCGAGCACTTGCATCGGATCCTAGTATATTGATTTTGGATGAGGCGACAGCCAATATAGATACAGAAAGTGAAATGTTGATACAAGATGCAATAGACAAATTACTGGTTGACAGGACATCATTGGTTATTGCTCATAGATTATCGACTGTGCGAAACTCTGATTGGATTTATGTTATGAGTGATGGTCGTGTAATAGAACAGGGCACCCACGAAAACCTGCTAGATTTGAAAGGTAAATATTCTGAAATGATCGCTTATTCAGAGAGAGATGCAAAAGGCGTCATTTCTTATAAATGAGTCTTATGGAAATCACATGGCAAATAGGAATTCAGCTATTTGAGTGGCATTCTACAGAACATTAAGGTTTTGGGATTTGGAAGTACTTGACACTGTTGTTTAGTTATGATTAAATCCACAGCACCTTGAATAGGTAAAAATGCGTTAAATTTTTTAAATAGGGGGATAAATATGTGGTCAAAGTTAACTACATTAAAGGTATTGTTAGCATCTACTGTTGCAGCATCCTGTTTAGTTGCTCTAGTCGCTTGTAGCTCAAGCGAAGAGACAACAACAACAGCGCCAGCAGCAGCACCTGCAGCAGCACCAGCAGCTGCTCCAGCAGCAGCACCAGCAGCAGCACCAGCCGCTGCACCTCAGAGAGCTCCTCAGGAAAAGGCTCCTGCTCCTAAAGCAGCGTCAGCCGCTCCTGTTACAGCAGCACCTGCAGCAAAAGCTGCTCCAGGTACTTGTTATGTAGTTGGAGAAGTCTCAACAGACTGCCCACCAAGAAGTCCACACACATGGACTTCCCCTCCAGAAATTCCTGGAGAGAACTGGTGTTACTGGTGTTATGATGGGCCTACACCAACAAAATGGTATGAAAGCCCAATGTCATATCAGCTAGTTAAAGCTGGTTCGTTAGACGCACTGGACAAGAGAGTCCCTGCTGCAGAGCATAGGATTATTGTCCAAGGCCCAAGCAACATTGGTGAATACGGCGGAAGCTACCACAACATCAACTCTTTCTATGTTGGTGAGTGGATTCACGGTCAATGTGCATGGAGAGATGCTAATGGTGTCGACTGGCATCCATTGGTATGTAAGTCATACGATCTTACAGAAGACGGAAAGACATATCAAATGAAACTTCGCCCAGGACTCAGGTTCTCTGATGGTACACCTGTAACAATGGAGAGCGTAAGGTT
>CAZYCG010000093.1:0-4257 GCA_964645865.1 uncultured Dehalococcoidia bacterium
CAATTAGCACATTACAAGACATTTGGATTCATACAACTTAAAAGTGTATTGAATGATGATGAGCTCAAAACAATAAATTCTGAATTTGAGTCAGGTTTACAAGCCGCTCGGGAAAATAGTCCAGAAATTGAAGATAGTGCACAATTACAATGGTCCACTCTTAAACCTGAATTTCCTGTTACAGCTGGTCTGATAGAAGATCCTAGGATATGTGGAGTTGCTGAACAATTAATCGGTAAAGATGCTATACCCGTTTTTTCTAACGGCAACAGGTGGGTTGCTAATACATCTTGGCATCCCGACAGCCCTAATATTGAATTGAGATGCGTCAAGATAGCATGCTACCTTCAGTCTGTAAGATCTGATAGTGGCGCCCTAAGATTTATTCCAGGATCACATAAAACAGAACTTAATCAAGAAATAACCACCTTGTTAAACGAATCAAATCCCGACCTTAATGATGTCCCTTCTCATGTATGTAATTCTGAGCCAGGTGACATAATAGCATTTGATAATCGTCTATATCATGCTGCCATCGGTACCTCTAAAGATAAAAGACAACTGACGTTGAATTTTATGCAAACACCCAAAACTAATAACGCCAGACTAGAAAGCAAAAATTTAGCAAATCAGATAGTCGAAGTATACAATATGACAAAAGCCCCTACTCCATTCTATGCCCCTGAATGGGCTGCTAATCCTTCTGGAAATGAAAGACGCCAAAGAAGTGTAGATTGGTTAAAATCCATGAATTTGGTCTAAATACGTTTAAATCATACCTTAATACTTTACGATCACTTCAACATCTTCAACTAAAAGAGAGCTGCTTATCCCCTTCGCCCTTGCATCCAATTTAATTTCCAATATATTGTGTCCTTTATTAGGTAAAACTGTATCAAGAGTGAATTCAAGCCACTGGCCTGAATAGGAATTAATCCTATTACCAAAATTCCTTACTAACGGCTGATTGGCAAGAGATTCACCATTTAGCATAATTGTAAGCTTGTCATTTTTTAACAAATCAGAAATTTGTATTTTGAGAATAACTTCACTTATCTTATTCAAATCTGCATTAAAATCATCCGACAGGTAAAAAGGGATTTCATTTACAGTGTCAATATCAGAACAAGCTAGTTCGATAGGTAAAGGCCTTTTGTATCCAACTAATTCCGAATAGTGACTTCTCCTACCAATGCAATAATGTTTATTCGTTTCTTTCAGCAAATTAGGCTCACTCAATTCCCTTAAAATTCTATGTTGAGTTTCACCAAGTGGCCATTCCAGCCACATCGTATAAATTCCATCAGCACCTCTATCCCAAAAGTTTGAAGCTGCTGCTCGAATCATTGAAGGGGAAGCATAAATCCTGGAATTTAAAGTGCCTGAGGGACCTTTTTGTCTGTTCCCAGGGTAATAGTCTGGTTGCAACAATGGATAAACTGAGATGTTGTTAGCGTGTGCCAGTTCAATTATCCAGTCAATAGGCAAATTACAATCAATAGAAGTATGAGCGTATACCATCGGTACGACGTAGTCTAATAAACCTTCCTTAAGCCAAGCAAAAACATCTAGGCCTGCTGATAAATTTATAGCCTCCGTTGGATATATACGAGCACCAATCTGACCTGACCCTCCTTCTCTCCCACGTACCATCGCAGAAACTTCTCTAACCCAATCGGTCATTACAGGAGTATACTCGATTACATCTTCATCATTAAAATACCATGAACTTCCTCCAGGTGGAGCAGCAAAATCTAACTCTATACCATCTGTCGGATACTCAATTGAAAGTTCTTTTAATACATCCCGCTGATGATTCCTGACCTCAGGATTGACCCAACCTCTACCCCCAAACTTCAAATCATGAGAAGGATCCATGCCTGTATAGCTACCAAGCCGCATACTTGCAAAGAAATCCATTCCTTTCTCATGTGCTCTATCAATAAGAATAGCTAGTGGATCAAATCCTCTGTCTATCAAACTTTGCATATTGTGCCATACGCGCCACTGTGCTGAAGCAGAAAATTCCATATCTAATCCAAAACGCATACCTATATTTGACGGGTAGAACAAACCACCTGACTGGACCCCATAGACAAACGTATCTACTCCTGTTCCTGCACATTCATCAACTGGTACCCTAGCCTCCTCAAGACTCATTGGAGGATCAAAAACATAATAATAGTAGTGCCGAGCGTCGTTGAAATATATTGTGCGCTGACGTCTCATTATATAAACCTCCATATCCTTTTATCGTACTGTAGGCCTTCGCCTAGCCAATAAATCCAAAAGTTTATTACTAGATTTAGCTAATTCATCTTCAGGTACTGGAACTCGATTATATAAACCAAATCTAGTGTAAAAATAATCAACTGCTAAAAAACTACAATCACTATCCTAACTATCAACATAGCTAATCCAATAACTATCGCTAGAGTCAATAAGCCTACAACCATCCTAACAATTTCCCTTATTAACTTGTCTCTCGCATCAACAGTTTTCTTTAATCCTGAATCAATCAACATGCGTAACAATGAAAATCCCAATGTCGTCAACAACCAAAATAATATCTTTCTAAACAAGAATCCTATTAACAAACTCATACAGCAGATAATACCTTTTAACCGTTACAACAGCAATTAATCATAAAGTAGATGGAATTAATGCTATTTTGAATCGCTATAGGTTTTGCAGATATAGACTATCTAAAAATGATAATTCACCATCTAAATTGCATAACTGATAGTTTTTCTTAGAATCCAAGCAGCTATAAATATGAATGTGGCAGTTAAAGCCATTGATGGCCCAGAAGGAAAATCCAAATAATACGACAAATATAATCCGCTCACTGCAGCAATAATCCCAAAAACACTACCTATCATCATTGAACTAGAAAAGTTTTTCATGATTAATTTAGCTGCAGCAGCAGGAGTAAGTAGCATACTCAAAACTAAAATTATTCCAACCGATTGTAATGATGCGATAATAGCCAAAGACAAAACTACTAAAAAAATATTATCTAAGAATTTCACCCTTAAACCCGATACTTTAGCTCCAATCGGGTCAAACGAAACAAACAAAAACTGCTTGAACAGCATCAACGATGTGATTAAAACGATTACAGACAAAATCAAAGTAATTAAAACATCAGAATTGGAAACTCCAAGAATTTGTCCTAGTAACAAATCTTCCACAGTATATGTAATTTGATTAAATATTGATAATAAAATAAAACCTAAAGCAAAGAATGAAGAAAAAATTATTCCAATTGCAGTATCTTCCCCAATTTTTGATCTGCTTATCAGATATCCAATCAGTAAAGCAATAAATATTGCTGCAGGAATAGCAGCTATAAGAACACTTACACCTATCAACAATCCCAAAACAAGTGCAGGTAAACTAGCATGAGCAATAGCATCACCCATAAACCCTAAATTTCGATTTATAACATATGCTCCCAAAATCGGGAGCATGAATCCAACTGAAATTGCAACGATTAAAGATCGAATCATAAACCCATAAGAAAATGGTTCATATATATATTCAATCCCCATAATTATGTCCATGTTGTCCCAAGGTATGGTTTTTAAACATTGAACTATGGGACCCATACAATTCCACTAAAACATCTTGAGTCAAAACTTTCAATGGATCACCAAAAGCACAACAATGTCTATTCAGGCATAAAACTTCATCAAACCTTTCACCAATTGTGTTCAAATCATGAGTCGCCATTAAAATCGTCTTGCCATCATTTTTCAGGTTCCTCAAGACATCTAACAATTTTTCTTGAGACCCAATATCTACGCCACTAAAAGCCTCATCAAGCAATAAAATTTCTGAACCCTGGGCCAGCGTTCTAGCTAAAAAAACTCTTTGCCTTTGCCCTCCAGACATTTCTTCCACTCGATCATCAATCCTGTTTATCAATCCTACTTTGCTTAACGATTCCTCGATTATTTGTTTGTCTTTTTTAGATGAAAAAGGCGAAAAGGAAGAATTTTTGGTAATCCCCATTTGAACAACTTGTCTTGCAGTTACAGGAAATTTCCAATTCAATTCTTCCTTTTGAGGCACATACCCAATCATTCCAGTAGCTTGATTAGGGTTCAATCCTTTTATTTTCATTGAACCATGAGTAATTGGAACTAAACCCAATATAGTATTAAATAAAGTTGTTTTTCCACCCCCATTGGGACCTACAACACCAACTAAAGTTCCTTCTTTAATTGAGAATGTAACATCATCTAAAACCAC
>CAZYCG010000094.1:0-4233 GCA_964645865.1 uncultured Dehalococcoidia bacterium
GTCTTCCTGTAGAGCCACTTACATAATTGAGCATAACTTTTTCAATCAATTCGTTCAGTATGCTAGTGTTTTGATTGGTAACTTCGGAAACTAGTTCTGGATTTTCCTGTCCATTTCCCATTTCTTCGTAAAAAGATTTCTCGTCAAATGTACCATCTTTAATTTCGTTAATATTTTGAATTAGCAGTAATTTCAAAATATCTGAAAATTCAAATTGGTCAAGTATTGAAGATAGAATTCCTATATGTCCTATTTTTATATTTATATTTTTGATATTTAATCCTTCCAAACCGTCAATAGCGGTTTTTATCACCTCGTAATCAGTATCATTACCTCCTATTATTTCTACACCTGCCTGAGTTTTTTCATTAGATTCTGTATTGTGTCTAAATATGGGTCCTTGGTATGAATAACGTGTTGGTTTAGAAGTTGGTTTATTTTCAATAAATTGACGAATTACCGATGAAGTGAATTCTGGACGTAGAGTAACATTGTTTCCATCAGGATCTACAAAACTATATAGTTGACCTGCTAATTCAGGCCCCAATTTCCTAAGGTATATATCGCTATTTTCAATTATTGGCGTTTCAATTTTTGTGAAACCGCGTTTTTCGAAAATAGAAGAAATAGTATTTAGTTGTTCTGATTTAATCATAGGATATATTTCGATAAGTTTTGGATTGAAGTAGAGAAATGTCCTTCGACATTGGCACTATAAACTCCAAAGGATATAGAATAAGTGTACAACAGCATATTAACTAATCAAAGAAGAAATTAGGTTTAATTTCTAAACTTGAATATGGGATGATATTTTGATGATCCCAGAAAATGTTTGTTATTAGATGTGGGTGTAGATTTGATTTTTAAATTTCACAAATATATATTGTCTGAAAATGAAAAATAGTTTGCCTATAGCTGTTGTTGCTGATAGTTCAGCTTCTCTACCAATTTCAAGTAATTTATTTGATTTTTTATACTTGGTTCCAATGAATGTTATGGTTGATGGCACTGAATTTGTTGATGAAAACGAAAATTCTCTTGATGAATTTTATAGCTTAATGAAGCAAAGGTCTCTTACTATAAAAACATCTCCACCTTCTCCAAATGCATATTTATCTGTATTTAGAAAAATTGTTTCTAAGTCAGTAGAGCAAATAATATGTGTGACAGTTTCATCAAAGTTAAGTGGCTCATATAATTCAGCCTGTATTGCTGCAAAGGAAGCAAAAGAAGAATTTGGTGATGTGAATATAGAAGTTGTTGACTCTAAAAGTGCAGCGGCAGGAGAAGGTTTAATAGTTGGGCAGTTATGCAGAAATATTGAACGAGGATTTAATATGCCTAAATTATTGAAGTACTTAGAATCGATCGTGCAGAATACTACAATGGTTGGTTCTATAGAAAATCTTCATTACGCTTGGAAAAGCGGTAGAATACCAAAATTGGCTTATTTAGGTTCTAACATGCTTGGTATTAAACCTGTTTTTGAGTTGAGTAAAGGTAAAATAAATTTATTGGGTAGACCTAGAACTGCGAAAAAAGTTAATGAAAGGTTTATTAAATATTTGTTAGGTAAATCATTTGTAGGTGATGTATATATATCCGTCATGCACGCTGATGCAATCGATAAAGCGACTGAACTTATAGAGTTGATCAAGTCTAAAACGCAATATAAAGAATTATTTTTGACTAATGTATCGCCTATAATAGGAGCATATGCAGGACCAGGCATGATTGGAGCAGCTTTTTACCACGACATTTATAAATGAAGTTTATAAATTTCTTAGATTAATATACTATGTTGATTGAGACGATTTCATACCAATATTTTAGGAGTATTTTAATATGCAGCATATTCAGCAAGAAAATAAAAAAATAAAAAAGCCAAGTAGAGAGATTGTTGAACAATTCAGGGAATTCGGCACCGCTACTATTAGTTCTGCCTTAAGAGAAGTATGTGGTATACGAAGAGCTTTTATGATGGGTCCTGTAGCGTTTACTTCTGGGAAGAAAGCTGTTGGGACTGCTGTCACTTTACAGTTTTTGCCAAAAAGAGAAGATATAGAGCCAGGTCAGACTGAAGAGGAACAAGAATCCACTTCCGCTTTATGGTCTGCAACTATTGAAGTCGGCGATGGAGATATATTGGTTGTTGATGCACGTGGAAATTTAGAAACTGGTTGTTTAGGTGAAATGTTAATGACAGGTTTGCATGCTAAAAATGTACAGGGTTTAGTAGTTGACGGATGTGTTAGGGATTATCCAGATGCGAAAAATATTGGTTTACCATTGTTTTTGAAAGGAGTTACTCCTCATAATGCAAGTCATTATGAAATGTATCCTTGGGATTATAATGTGCCTATTGGCTGTGGTGGTGTTTTAGTTTTACCAGGAGATATTATAGTAGGAGATGATGATGGAGTTGTAGTGGTACCACCTAAAGTTGCTAAAGAAGTTCTTGAATATTGTGATAGGCGTGAATCTGGAGAAGTTTTCGAGCGTATAAAATTACAAGAAACTGGACAGATAGAGAAATATTACCCTATGAATGAAGAAGCTTTAAAAGAATATGAAGAATGGAAAAAAACAAGGTCTTGAGAGCTTTATTTGAGGATGATTCTGATTTGAACGAGTTGTTTAGATAATGGGTTATAGACTTGTTCTAAGCGAATGTAGGCTCAGCAGTCAATCAAAAAACATACAATTAAATGGTAACGTTTCCAGAGTAGTATTTATATTAGAAGGGATTGCCGTAATACGCGAAGGCTCGGGTACAGAAAGTACATTGGGTAAGAATTCAGCAATTTATTCTAATAATACTTTGGAAATCGGCTATGAGGGAATAAAAAGTGTGATTCTTATTTGGGAAGTATTACATGATTTATACCCTCCTAGGCAGTGCATATCTGAAATTTATAATGACGTTACGAAGAAATTGGAATCTGAAATAAATTTGCAAAGTGAAGGTGCATATTTAATAAGATGTGATATGGTTGATTTTCCTTTGGGTGGAATCGCTTATACTCATACTCATAAAGGTCCAGGTATAAGATATTTGATGTCAGGTTCTTTAGATGTAACCGTAAATGGAGAGACAGCACATATTTTACCTCATCAAGCATGGTTTGAAACTGGACCTCAACATGTTTATGCCGTATCGTCTGAGACCGTATTAACTTCTTTTGTTAGGGTTATGGTATTGCCAGTTTCAATCAAAGGCTTAAAATCCATTGAATATGTGTTAAAAGAAGATGATGACAAGCCAAAATTGCAGCAATATACGATGTTTATTGATTCTGATTTACATATAAAATAAGCGAAAAGCATACGAGGAAATTGAAAGGGAGGTTTGTATCATGGGAAATAGGGTTGGTGGAAAAATTGCGGTAGTAACTGGTGCTGGTTCTGTTGGAACTGGAATAGGAAATGGAAAGGCAGCCGCACTTGTTTATGCTAGGGAAGGTGCTAAAGTTGTTGTGTCTGACTTAAATCTCGGGGCAGCAGAAGAGACACAGTCGATAATTGAAAAGGAAGGAGGAGATTGTATTGTTATACAGGCAGATGTAAGTAATTCGGCAGATTGTGCAAATCTTGTATCGAAAACAATTCAACATTATGGAAGGATTGATATATTGCATAATAATGTAGGTATTGAAATCCCCGGCGGTATACAGGAAATTAGCGAAGATGATTGGGATAAGACTTTATCTGTAAATTTAAAAAGTGTGTTTTTGATGTGTAAATACAGCTTGCCTCATATGCAGAAACAACGTTCTGGAGTGATTGTGAATATCTCTTCTATAAACGGCATCAGAACACTTCCAGCATTATCTGGGCCATATGGAGCTTCAAAAGCGGGTATGATAGCATTAACGCGGGAAATTGCTGTTGAATATGCAAGTGATGGAATTAGAGCTAATTGCGTTTTGCCAGGTATGATGAATACCCCTTTTGTTAAAGCTGCTTTAACTGAGGCTTGGGGTGGAGATATCCAAGAAATGATTAATCTGCGCGATGCAATGTGTCCAACAGGGAAACAAGGTGAATCGTGGGATGTTGCTAATGCTGCTTTGTTTCTTGCTTCAGATGAATCAAAGTATGTAACTGGTACGACTCTAGTGGTTGACGGAGCTTTGACTAGCTCAGTTAAAACGAATTGAAAAATAAAGATTTATATATTTATAAAATAAGAATTGGAGAATATAAATGATAGAGAGGGAACGTCTCATAGAG
>CAZYCG010000095.1:0-4165 GCA_964645865.1 uncultured Dehalococcoidia bacterium
TAAATTTGATGAAACTGTAGAATTACATATTAGGACTAATGCTGACCCTCGCCATGCTGATCAGAATGTTAGAGGGGTAACGGTTTTACCTCACGGCATAGGAAAGCAAGTAAGGGTTTTGGTTTTTGCTCAAGGTGAAGCTGCTTCAATTGCAGAAGAATCTGGCGCAGATTTTGTAGGAAATGACGAATTAATTTCTAAAGTCGACAAAGGTTGGACAGATTTTGAAGTTTCAATCTCCACTCCAGACATGATGAGTAAAGTAGGTAAACTTGGAAAAGTACTAGGAAGAAAAGGATTAATGCCTAATCCTAGAACAGGTACTGTTGTCAATCAAGACAACATTGCAAAATCAATAGAAGAAGCGAAAAAGGGTAGGGTAGAATTCAAACTTGATAGAACTTCTTTGATTCATGTCCCTATTGGAAAAGCTAGTTTCAGCGAAACCCAATTGGTAGAAAATTTAAATTCATTAGTAGGTGAAATCATAAAGTCAAAACCCAGTGGTATTAAAGGTCAATTCATTAAAACCATGTATCTAACTACCACTATGGGACCTAGCTTGAGGCTTGATATCGCTAATACCACTAGCCAAGATCAAACATAAACTGATACAATTATAACAATTTAATAAAGTTGCCAAAGACAGCAGGTTCCTTCTTGGATTAAAAATCACCTGCCAAGGTTAACATAAACTATTTAAGTAATGTAATCCGTGTCTTAGGCACGGATTTTTTATTAAGGTGCTAAAATGCCAACACAAGAAAAAATAGAAAAAGTTGCTGAATTAAAAGAAATATTGGATAAAGCAACTTGCCTCATTTCCACAAATTACTCTCAAATGACAGGTAATACGGCTGTCCAACTTAGAAATACACTCCGAGAACAAGAAATCAAATTTGTTGTTGTAAAAAATCGATTAGCGTACATAGCAGCAGATGAAATAGGAAAACCAGAAATTAAAGAAATCACCAAAGGTCAATCAGGATTAGCTATCTCATTTGGTGATCCAGTTAATGCAGCTAAAGCAATAAATAATTTTATTGAATCTGAGCAAACCACTATTTCAATTACTGGAGGTGTTCTCGACGGTAAAATATTGACTCCAGAAGAAGTAGTTTCTCTCGCAAAATTACCTGGAAGAAACGAATTGATAGCACAACTACTAGGCCAATTACAAAATCCAGCAGTAGGATTTGTGCGAGTTATAAATGCACCTATATCTGGATTAGCCACTGTATTACAAAGAAGAATTGAATCACTTGAACAAAATGATGATTAGCCTTGCACAAGGCTAAAATTAAAGGAGATTAGTCATGAATAAAGAAGAGATTGTAGAAGCAATTAAAAGTATGTCGGTACTGGAAGTATCAGAATTAGTTAAAGAACTTGAAGAAGTATTTGGAGTCAGTGCAGCAGCTCCAGCAGTTGCAGTAGCAGCAGCTCCAGGTGCAGGCGATGCTGATGCAGGAGGAAAAGCCTCTGAAGAACAGACCGAATTTAAAGTAAACCTAACTGATGTTGGAGCTAACAAAATTAACGTTATTAAAGCAGTTAGAGAATTAACAACTTTAGGCCTTAAAGAAGCGAAAGAATTGGTAGAAAGTGCCCCTGCTGTAGTAAAAGAAGGTATTGGCAAAGAAGAAGCTGACACTGCTAAAGAAAAGCTTGAAGGCGCTGGAGCTAAAGTAGAAGTAAGTTAGTAAGACACAAAGTCTGCTCAACAAAATTCATTTTACGAACGCAATTGTCTGCGGTCCTTCTGGCAGCACACATATTTTCGGGCTTTCTCCCAAGTTATAAACTATTTCTTTTATAGTAGTATTAATATCTTGCACTGGATTAAAACCTGCAGTCAAAACATCTTGATCGTCTAAATAGTCAGTGTATAAATACACCTGTGATTTTAACAATATCTGTGCCTGTATTTGGACTTGCCATTGATCCTGAATAACCTTATCGTTGCTGATAATAGATTCTAATATCTCTTTTGCGCTCGTACCATTTCTTAATAAATCTTTGTATTTCCCGTGATCAGGAAAACCATCTCTACATTCGGAAGCACATAAAATAACTCCGTCTTCTTTCAAAATTTTAAAAGCAGCTGAAATACCTTTGATGGTCTGGTATAAATTTAAATCCAAAGGATATCCGCTATTTGTGGTAATAACTAAATCAAATTTATTCGAAACTTCCTGCATCGAAATAGATTTGGCTTTCTCAACCTGTATCTTATGAACATCAAAAAGATTACCTGAGCAAACACTAGTAATCTTATTATCAAAATCAGTCGTTACATCAATACTAAAATCAACTCCAGTCTTTAAGACTATTTCTCGAATTGAATTCTGAATAATATTGCCTTCGATTAAACCCCAAGTTGACTGTTCATCTCCAATCATTTCAGCATTGTGTAAAGCATATATCGTATCCTGCCCTGCTAATCCCGGAGCAACCATTTTAGGGCCTCCACTAAAACCGGCAAAAAAATGCGGTTCTACACAGCCAACAGTTATTCTAAACGTGCTATTTATCCAGGTTTTATTTAACCATATGGGAATACCACTACTAGTATTACCGCAATAAACTAATTTATCTTTATTAAAGCAATCATGATTTACAATTGAATAATTATCTACAATCTTTGACCCAAGCATTTGCTTGATTTCTGATGATGTAGTCTCTCTATGGGTACCTGTAGCTATGATTATCGTAATATTACTATTTTCAACATAATTTAATTCACTTAATAATGCAGACAATACAACCTTAGATGGCATAGGACGAGTCACGTCACAAATTGAAATAGCTATCTTGTCATTTTCATCAACTAAATCTTTTAAATTAAAAGAATTTACAGGATTTAATATACTCTGACTTACTTGTCTCTGTGGATCATTAAATGGATTAGGGTAACTTGGCAATATAACATCAGCATAATCGGGTACATTTACTTGTAACCTTGATTCTCCATACGCTATATCAACTGTTTTCATAACACTTTATTACCATCACTAATTATGTAAAATTAGGTATATTTTACTTTGACATTAATTTTTATTAATATGCAATCAATGCCTCTACCAAATGCGCTGCGTCCATCAAATCTGGTATCGAAACATATTCCTGCTTAGTATGCATACCGTGATCAGCCATCCCAACTACAACCGCATCTATACCCAATTTCCTAAATACATTACCGTCAGTACCTCCACCAGAACGTTGCATAGTTGGCTTTAATCCCAAAGATGAAAGCCCAGATTTAATCCTACGTAAAGTAGAAGATCCATCATCTATTCTATAAGTGTGAAAATCAGTTGTTAATTTTTCAGCTAACTTGGCTTTAGGATAAGCGCTTCGAACTTCATTTATAGCCTGCATCAGTTGCATATTTACACTGTCTAATGTCTCTAAGTTCATGCTGCGAAATTCACCTTGCAAATTAACAGTCTCAGAAACAGCATTTCGAACTTGTCCACCTTCAATAAGACCTATATTAAAAGTAGTTTCTTCATCTAATCTTCCCTGTGGTAATTTGTTAATTAATTGAGCCGCTATTTTTATGGCGGACAAACCTTTTTCCGGCTCAACACCAGCATGAGCAGATTGTCCCGTAATTTCAATATCAAACCCAATATAGGTAGGGCTAGATGAAGTAATCTGACTAACTGGTCCCTCACCATCGAACACAACAGCTTCCTTTGACTTAATCAATGAAAAGTCTAAGTTGGCCGCACCTATCAAACCTGTTTCTTCTTCGCGCGTCAATACAACTTCAATTGGGATATGTTTAACTTTATCTTGATTTAAAGAATCTAAAGCCTCAAGTATTGCTGTTAGCCCAGCTTTACAATCTCCACCCAATATCGTGGTTCCATCAGATTCGATTTTATCTACGTTAACTCTAGGTGCTATACCTCGTCCTGGCTCAACAGTATCCATATGAGCTGACAACATCAGCGGAGTATCTCCCTCGGATCGAGCTATTACATTTCCATAATCATCTTTTGTCACATTTAATCCAAGTCGTTTTAAACGCTCGCTTAAATATTGTGCTATATTATGCTCCTCTCCAGATGGGCTATCTATTTTAACAAGCTCACAAAAAGTCTCTATGAGACGTTCCCTCTCTATCATTTATATTCTCCAATTCTTATTTTATAAA
>CAZYCG010000096.1:0-4147 GCA_964645865.1 uncultured Dehalococcoidia bacterium
CTGACAGGTTGAAAAACACTAAGCTGCCTGGAGTTAAGACTATCATTGAGAATGTTAAACAGGGTTCAACTCATGACAGCCCAGAATCAATAGTTGATTCATGTCTTGAAGAATTAGGTAATCTTAAACTGGAAACTGATACATATAATGAGCTTATTGACGATATTGATTTTGTTGATGGTTCAAATGGTGATGGCAGTATAGATCAACAGATTGCAAATACTTTAGCAATGATTGCCGGCACCAAAGAATATCAGTTCTGTTGATATCGAACTTGGAGAAGCTTTTATGAAAACAACTGTAGCTGGTGGTAGAGCATGGCATTTCAGTCATTCGATTGGTAGACTGACCGCTGAGCACAATGAAAGTAAGTATGGAATTACCGGTGGATCTTGTTACCCTATGGATGTTGCAGTCTCTTCAGAAGGCATACTTTTTATTTTAAGTAGAGGGTTTGGTTATAAAGTCGAAGGATATTTTGGAGATGTGGGTATTAGAATTGGTAAGACAACAATAGATGAAACCCATATAGGTGATTTTGCTAGAAATGGAATGACTTGGCCTAATAGCGTAGCAATATCTAATGATGGAAATATATATTGTTCTGATGAATATGAAAATACTATTTATGTTTTTGACCCCAATAAGATTTACCCTTTTCCTGAAGCAGATGAAAGTGGAGAGAGTATTCTAAATTGGGGGGTTTCAGGTAGCGAGCTAGGGGAGATTGATGGACCTACAGGAATTGCTTTCAATGAAGAAAACAATCTGTATGTAGTTGATAGTAAAAACAATAGGATACAACTTTTTTCTGATACGGGAGAATTTATCAAGGCTTGGGGCAATGAAGGTGATTCTAATGGAGAATTCAGTAATCCTTGGGGTATACACGTAGATGATGAAGGCAGTGTCTTTGTAGCGGATTGGGGAAACAACAGAGTTCAAAAATTCAATTCTGAAGGTGCCCACTTATTTACCTTTGGTGAAGGGGATGACCTAGATACTAAATTAAACCGTCCTGCGCATGTTGCTGTGGATAGTGATGGCGATGTTTATATTACCGATTGGGGGAATAAACGAGTCCAAATTTTTGAACCTAATGGAGAGCTGCTAGCCTCTTTTTATGGCGATGCAACAGATTATTCTAAAGCTGGCCTATATGTTCTTAATAGGGATCCTGAATTTATGAAGTTAATTAACCAGAATTCAAATAAAAAATATTTTGAAAAGTTTGGCAGACCTACTGGCATTTCTATAAATAAAAATAACCAAGTTATAATTGCTGATACAAGGGGGAGATTACATGTTTATCAAAAAGATAATGAATATATCGAACCTCCCTCATAAAGTGTAAATATTTATATTATAAGTTTAGTTATTTAAATTTGTGAGTTAAAATCATCATCCAAATGGAGGCTTGTTTATATGTGGTACAAAGGAAATGTTCATACGCACACTACCAAATCAGATGGAGACGCAGATCCTGAGGTAGTAGTCGAGTGGTATAAGAATCATGATTATGATTTTTTGGTGCTTAGTGATCATAATCATAGGACAATAATTGATGGATATAGTGATGCTTTAATTTTAATACCTGGTGAAGAGGTTTCAGCGAGAATATTAGGAGGTGATATACCTATACATCTTAATGGAATAGGGATATCGAGAGTTGTTGAACCAATTGATGCTGGTGGTGTTGTAGAAACGTTACAAGCGAACGTGGATTTAATAACTGAAGCCGGCGGTATTGCTAGTTTGAATCACCCAAATGCTTCATGGGCTTATGATCATAAAGATATTGTTCAAATAGAAGGTGCAACATTATTAGAGGTTTATAATGGGTGGCCTGGTTCAAATAGTGAAGGAGCACCTGGAAAGTATAGTGGCGAAGAAATATGGGACAATGTGTTGAGCACCGGTAAAATCATCTATGGTATAGCCGTTGACGATGCTCATCATTACAGTGATTTTACTCATACGATGGCAAACCCTGGAAGAGGATGGATCGTTGTAAATGCTGAACAACTTACGAATGAATCTATAATTGATTCTTTAATTGCTGGTAAGTTTTATTTTTCAACAGGGATTGATATAGAAGATATTTCGATGCTTGACGAAGGCATAGAGTTAGTAATTTCTCAACATAGAGATTATATTTACAATACTAAATTTATTGGTAAGGATGGGGAAGTGTTAAAAGAGGTCACCGGTTTACAGCCAAAATACGAATTCAGCGGAGACGAAGAATACGTAAGGGCTAGTATAAAATCTTCTATAGGAACTCGTGCCTGGACGCAACCTACATTTTTAAATGATTTGAATTAAAGCTATCGAAACTAAATTTTGTAATTAATACAAATTGAAATTTATGCTCAACCAATGAATCAAAATATTATTTCAAATAATATTTATACATACCGGTTTCAATCCATTGAGAGCATAGCCTAACTCATTCCAAACGGATTCTATTGGTTGTTCATTACCATCGCAATCAGTTGCCTTCGCTATTAACGTGTGATGTCCCAAGTTAGCAGGCATCCAATCCAAGTTCCATTTTTGCCATGCATAAGTATCAGATGGACCATTTAAGCTTGCATTGCTCCACGTTTTGCCTCCATCTACTGATACTTGAACAGAGCTAACAGTAGATCTACCTGCCCATGCAAGTCCGCTTAAAGAGATTTGTCCATTTGTTATAGATTCTCCATGTTTATGAGATGTTACAAAAGATTTTATTTGCATTTCAGTTAATGGATGTTCTTTACCATTTTGATATCTGACAACATATTTTTTGCCTTGAAAATATCCGTTAAATGGTTCTTTTATGGCTGTTATTGATTTGACCCATTTGACGGATGCCATGCCGTACCAACCTGGAACGACTAGTCTTAACGGGAATCCATGTTCGATTGGTAGAGGTTCTCCATTCATTGAGTAAGAAAGAATAGTGTTTGGGTCATTGGCTATGTCTAAAGATAGGCTTCTTAAATAAGAACTTTCATCGTAACCTTTTTCGGGTACACCACTATCAGCACCTTCAAATAAGATTTCCACAGCTTCAGGTGATACACTGACCTGGTCTAAAACGTTGGATAGGGAAACCCCAGACCAGATCGCGTTACTAACCGCTCCACTATCGAATTGATTGCCAGAAACTTTAGGTTGTAAATCGCTCCTGTTATTGCCAGCACATTCCATAGTCACGGCCATTGTTCTTTTCGGCATTCGCATTAGGTCTTTCATAGTAATCGTTTTTACATCCCCATCTCCTCCATCAATAGAGATGGTCCAATTTAATCCGTCAGAATTAGAAATATCTGGGTATTCAAAATGGCTGCGCACATAAAATAGTGGATTAGGAGTCAGCCAACTATCAAGGGCATCTTGTGGTGTTTCACCTACAAAAGGTTTATCTCCAACTTGTTTCAAACCATTACTTGCGCCGGCAATCTCATGCGTGGTATCTACTGTACATTTACAAAACATAATGTTATCCCTCATTTTTATAATGTGGAGAGTTTAGTACATTACATCTTAATGTCTACAATAGAATTAAACAATTCTTGCTGTTCCATGCAATTTGATACAAATACCGTTTTTATTAAATTAAATTGTAATGAGTATCTGCTTGTAGTCTTGACTGTAAAATATTGGATTATATTTAGGGTTTTGCGGTGAGCTATTATTATGGATTGCTACATAAACCTTTTTAATTTAAACTTGAACTCTAGTTATTAAGGATTTATATTTATGCACTTGTTAAGTCGACAGCAGGTCAAATTTGCTATAGTAGGATTAGCTATAGGTGTTGTAGTAGGAATATTAATTCCGATGTTCATTGGAGGAGATGGGTCCTATATATCTGTTGGCGATAGACTTATTTTAACTGGAAACCCTCAAAACACCGGTGTTAATATACCTATTTCAACTGCTGGTGCTTCTGCAGCTGGTTGGGTCGATCCTATGCTCTGTGCTCCAGGCAGAGGGAGATATTTCACTAAAAATGATTCAGCTAATCTTGTAGTCTTATACAATAATGCTGAAAACGTTGTAGGTTTCTATCTACGTAGTGATGGGGAAATGCCTGACCCATGGAAAAAAACCGATGCTCTTAAAGGTGGAGGTGGAATAGAAGTCATTAATCAAG
>CAZYCG010000097.1:0-2422 GCA_964645865.1 uncultured Dehalococcoidia bacterium
ATTTGAATATCGAAATAACTAAATAGCGGGAGTAGCTCAGCGGTAGAGCACTACCTTGCCAAGGTAGATGTCGCGGGTTCGAATCCCGTCTCCCGCTCCAAAATATTTACCAACATAATTTGGTTTTTTATATTTCGTATATTGAACGTATACTCATCGAATGCTAAACTCGACGCACTTCAAACTAATTTGATTACTAGGAGATTTCCAAATGGAACCTAAAATAATAGTTGACTATCTTAATGAAGTAGGAGAAGGGCCTTTATGGCATCCATACCAAAAACGTCTTTATTGGGTTGATATTACTGGAGGTAAAATGTTCTGGTACGAACCCTCAACCAAAACTCACGACCAATTTTTTGAAGGTAAAACCATAGGTGGATTTACAATACAAAAAGATGGGTCATTCTTGTTATTTATGGAAAACGGCTCTATTGCATCCCTTAAAAATAATCGCATGGAATATCTTGTATCCGAAATAGAAGAAGAAAGAGGTATGCGATTTAATGATGTCGTCACTGACCCGCAAGGAAGGGTATTTGCAGGAACGATGCACCAGAATTCAGACTTAGCTTTGAAAGGAGAAAAACTAGGCAATTTATACAGGATTGATAAAAACATGTCTATAAACAAAGTATTAGAAGGAACTAAAATTCCAAACGGAATGGGATTCAGTTTAAACCATAAAATAATGTATTTTACAGATTCAGGAGATAAATCAATATATTCGTTCGATTATGACAAGGATACCGGAAATATATCAAACCAAAAGACATTAATAACTGTAGCAGGCGATAAAGGATTACCAGACGGAATGACTGTAGATTCAAATGGTGATATTTGGTCTGCTAGCGCTGGAGGTTACAGCTTGAACCAATACAGCGCTAATGGTATAGAAAAACAATCTATAAAATTCCCTGCATTCATGGTTTCAAGCGTAACATTCGGGGGAGATAATCTCGATGATATATTTGTGACTACTATAGGCGGAGAAAATAAAAAAGAAAATGGAAGCGGAGCTGGTGCACTTTTCCATCTAAATCTAGGTATCAAAGGAAATCCAGAATTTCTTTCAGAAATTTTAATTTAAACTGTAACCTTTAAAAATCAACAGAAGGGTGATGTCTTCAAGGTGAATAAAAGAAAATTGGGTAAAACTGAGCACTTCTTATCTGTTATCGGATTTGGCGCAATAATTTTCGTGAACGAAAATAAAACATTTGCTGAAAATAGTGTTGCCAGGGCGATTGATTCAGGAATAAATTATTTTGACATGGGTCCTGGATACGGTAATGGTCAAGCAGAAGAATTAGGAGGTCCTGCAATAAAACCGTATAGAAACAAGATTTTCCTAGCTGAAAAAACGGGTAAACGCACAAAAGATGCAGCTTTAATGGAACTTAAACAATCACTAGTTAAAATGGACACAGACTACTTTGATTTATATCAATTTCATGCAGTAAAAACATTAGAAGATGTTAAAATTTTAACAGGCCCTAATGGAGCATTAGAGGGATTCATAGAAGCGAAAAAACAAGGCATTATCCGGCACATAGGGTTTTCCGCCCACAGTGAAGAGGCCGCTTTGGCTCTTATAAAACAATTCAATTTCGATTCTGTTTTATATCCTCTAAATTTTGTAAGTTGGCATCAGGGGCATTTTGGACAATCTGTTATAAATGCAGCAAAAGAAAAAGAAATGGGTATACTCGCACTTAAAGCACTAGCAAAAACACCACGAGAAAATAGACATGAAGGAAATTGGCAAAAAGCTTGGTATAATCCAGTGGAATCATATGATGAGGCAAAAACAGCCCTCAGATGGACTCTGTCTTTACCAGTAACTTCATGCGTAAGCCCAAGTCACGCCGAATTATTATGGTGGATGATCGATGCCGAAAAAGAAATAAAACCTTTATCTAAAAACGATGACACTACAATCGCAAATAAAACAAATGGAATTACACCAATTTTCTCAAATCTATAATTGTCGCGAACAATAAAAAATGCTATTTATAATCGTTTTTCACTTATTGATGTCTTTCAACAACGAATTCACTTCTTTTAATGTATCCTCAGCACCTTGAGCTACCCAACCAAAGTCCCCCGCAACAACACCAATTTGACCACCCTTTTTAAACCATTGCTGAGCAATTTCTAAAGTAACTGTGAACATTCCCCAAGGCACATTGTATTCTTTACACTTATCTAAAACTTGTTGAAATATAGGTTCAGTTTCTTTTTTGCCGATTCCTGGAGGCATTCCAAAGGACATAGCCAAATCATTTGGTCCAATCATTATTCCATCTACTCCATCTACTTGCAAAATACTGTCAAGATTTTCCACAGCTTGAACCGTTTCTATCTGAGGGAACACTAATGTTTGCTCATTTGCATTTTCCCAATATTCGTCGGCAGTTTT
>CAZYCG010000097.1:2522-4093 GCA_964645865.1 uncultured Dehalococcoidia bacterium
ATAAATGCTTTAGTTACTCTGGCAGATGATTCATTGGAAAAAGCAAAAGAATCTGAAATAGCACTACTCAAAGGCAACATAAGTGGTCCTCTACACGGTGTGCCTTTTACGGTAAAGGACTGCTTTGATACTGAAGGGATCCTTACGACACGCGGGTCGAAATTATTTTCTAACTATATACCAACTAAAAACGCTACTGCGGTAAATAGAATGCTTAACGCAGGCGCCATTGTCATAGGTAAATCAAACATGCCAGAATTTGCATTATGGTGGGAAACCGGGAATTTAGTTTTTGGCACGACAAATAATCCTTGGGACGTAACAAAAACAGCTGGCGGGTCAAGCGGAGGAGAAGCAGCTGCCATAGCAAGTGGGATGTCGCCTATAGGATTAGGAACAGACGTCGGAGGTTCAATAAGACAGCCTGCACATTATTGTGGAATAGTTGGTCTAAAACCTACTCACGGTAGGATACCCTTAACCGGACAATGGCCAGAAGTTTTATTACGATATTTTCATGTAGGGCCTATGGCAAGAACAGTAAGGGATGTCGCTTTAGGATTAAAAATACTTTCAGGCAGTGACGGCATAGATCCATATTCGGTGCCCGTACAAAAACCTGAAATACCAAATTTTGACTTGCAACTCCCCAACCTCAAAATAGGTTATTGCCAAGAAGGACCATTTGCGCCAGTTTCAAAAGAAATCCAATCTTCAGTAAAGGATGCTGCGAATCAATTTGCATCTTTGGGATGTAGCGTTGAAGAAATTGATTTATCCCATTGGAACTCTTGGCCTTCTCAAAGCATTTCTATGGCGTTTTTCTTAGGAGAAGGAGCATATTACCTAGACCCTTTCATTAAAGGAAAAGAAAAGGACCTTGCACCTTCGATGCAAAAAAGATTAAACCAAAGAACACCAACAATAAACGAATATCTTGAAGGCTACGAACACTGTGAAAATTTAAGAAAAGATATAACTTCCATAATGAATAAATTCGATATATTGCTATGTCCTACAAGCCCTACCACGGCACATCAACATGACCAAACTGTAATATCAATTAATAACCAAGAAGTTCCTGGCCGCAATTCATTAAGAGCAACTATACCTTTTGACCTGAGTGGGTCACCTGCTTTAAGTCTTCCTTTCAGGCTAGACAATAATGGTTTACCCATAGGTGTTCAGTTAGTAGGAAGACATTTTGAAGAAACTAAACTCCTGCATGCAGCTTCAAAGCTAGAAACTAAATATAAATTCCCACAACGATAAATAGATGTAAAACTTGACCAAATTATTCCACGACCTTATAATCCAAAATCAAACGTAGATTAACGCTAGGATAATAAATTAAACAAAAAGGATATCGCAGTGAATTATTTGCGTGAAAGATTCATTCAATTTGGGATAGCAGGAATAATCCTGGGCTTATTAATTGGCATACTGATTCCAATATTTATTGGTAGTGGTGGATCTAATAAATCCATTGGCGATAGACTTATATTGACGGGAACTTCACAAACCCCTGGTCTTAATATACCTCTTTCAACCATTGATGCCTCTGCAAACGG
>CAZYCG010000098.1:0-4074 GCA_964645865.1 uncultured Dehalococcoidia bacterium
ACAGGCTTTATGGAACCATCCCAAGATTATCCGAAAGATATCCCATAACAAGTGGGTATTATCAGGCGTTATTTAAAGAACAGCTTGGATATTCATTGGTAAAAGAAGCAAGCCAAAATCAATATCCTGAGATATTCGGCATATCTTTTATTAATGATACGTATTCAAAGCCAAATTTGATGTTAGCTAAGCCTGAAGTGTATAAAGGGAAAATTATAAACCTAGGGTATTTAGATGAAAGCTTAACTGTTTATGATCATCCCAAGGTATTGATTTTCAAGAATACAGGCAACCTTGATTCACGTCAAATTGAAGAAGAAATAGTGAAAGAATCTGTATTCAATGGCATAGAGATTGAAAAAAAATCAAAGACTACTTTATTGGCGAAATCAAGAATTAACGAAGAAACTTCAAATCAATGGGAAGAATTATTTTTAAAAAAGAACTTGTCTAAAAAATACCCAGCATTGGTTTGGGGAATAGCGATAATAATTATGGGATTTGTGTCGCTACCTACATCACTAATACTATTTAGAAACCTACCCGATAAAGGTTATGGGCTATCTAAAATTCTGGGAATTTCTATGGTGGGGTTTTTGGTATGGTCTTTAGTTAGTTGGGAAATATTGGAATACACGGTTACCACGGTGATAATTTCGGTTTTTATAGTTTCATCGGCAAACGGGATACTCTTTATCTTCAGAAGGAAGCAATTAATTTCATTATTTAAACGGCATTGGCAAATATTTACGATTGAAGAAATAATTTTTGTTCTAGCGTTTGTCATTTTTGTTGTCATAAGAATGTTCAATCCGGATTTGTGGCACCCATATCGTGGTGGAGAAAAACCGATGGAGTTAGCGCATATAAATGCTCTCACGAGGTCTTTATATTTACCTCCTTATGATCCCTGGTATTCGGGGGGTGTTCTTAATTATTATTACTATGGACATTTTTTAGTTGCGAACTTGATTAAAATATGTGGAATCGTTCCAACCACAGCATTCAATTTAGCGGTCCCAACATTTTTTGCTATGGCTGTGATAGGTTCATTTAGTCTAGGATTTAATATATTCGCAGGGGCCATTTCTAAAAATATTAATGTGATAAAAAGTGTTAAATCGAGCCATTCTATGACCTGGAGGCCGATTTTTGCTGGCTTAACGGCAATGGTGTTTGTTTGTTTACTAGGGAATTTAGATGGTGCTGCTCAAATAGGATCGGGGATTTGGGATAAAATTATTAATGGGACAACCTGGATTAGCTTTGATTATTGGCAAAGTAGCAGGATGATGCCGCCAGACCCTCCAGGGTTTGAAGTGACGGAATTTCCGTTTTTCACATTTTTATTTGCAGACTTGCACCCGCACCTTATTGCGATACCGTTTACATTGTTGCTATTGGGAATAATGTTAGCATTGGTAGTATCTCCTGTTAGCAAAATAAAAAGTAAGAGGATCTTTGTAAATGATCTGTTGCTAATAAGCACCATGGCGATAGTGCTAGGATCGGTGAGGGTTATCAATGCTTGGGATTTTCCAACTTATTTCGTATTGGGATGTTCAGTTTTAATGTTGCGCGAATTGTTTATCCATGGAGGGATGGGAGTTATGGTTGTCGGAAGATGGCTATTAAAAACGGCAATTTTGTATATTGTTTCTTATTTGGCCTTTATACCCTTTTATGTAAATTATGAAAACTTCTACTCGTCTCTGGAAGCTACAACCAATAAAACCGAGTTGAGTCAAGCAGGTATGATTTTTGGAGTGTTTCTTATTATAGTAAGTTCGTATTTATATATAAACCGTAAAGGAATTCTCACGTTTTCTAATATAAAAACTATATCTATAACCACTCGGAGAGCCCTTTATATCGTGCTAGGATCCATGTTTGTTGGTTATTTGGTTTCTGGGCCGGGTAAGCTGTTTATAGGGAATACAGCAATGTTAGCCATGCTTATAATGGGACTTATTGGATGCGCAGCAATTCCGTTCTTGAAAAAATTTGACTATGAAAACAAATACATCCTTTTCAATTTTCTGATTTTACTAATGGGTTTTGCTATTGTTATTGGGGTAGAGATGGTGAGAATAACCGGAGATATTGACAGGATGAACACCGTGTTCAAGTTTTATCTGCAAGCTTGGGTTTTGTTTGGAGTTGGCTGTGCTTACTTGTTTTGGCAGTGTTTCGATAAAATAAAAGAGAAAGCCAAAAATAAAATCAACATCTCAATTTTCTTAGTAAGCTGTTTCTTAATTGGCTGTGGAATTGTTTACCCCATTTTTGCTACACCTGTCAGAATTGACGATAGATTTATCAAAACAAACCCAACGTTGGATGGCAAAACATATATGAGCAGTTCAACCTATGCAGATCAAAAAGGAGAGATTGACTTAAGTTTTGACGATAAAGCAATTACTTGGATGAACAACAATTTATTCGGAACCCCGGTCGTGCTTGAGGCAAACACTCCAATGTACAGGTGGGGATCTAGAATATCCGTGTATACTGGGTTTCCAACGATATTAGGTTGGAAGTGGCATCAAGAACAGCAAAGAATGAATAAACACAGTGAAATTCAAAGAAGAATTTCCGACATCCGTACTATTTATGAAACACAAAACGTAGAAAAAGCGCTCGAGCTCATTGAGAAATATAAAGTGGAATATATATATATAGGCCGTCTTGAAAAACTTTATTATTCTTCTGACGGGTTAAGCAAGTTCAAATTAGAAATGAAAGAAGCTATTGAAAAAGTTTACAGTAACAAAGAGGTGGAAATTTACAAGGTTAATTAAATTAGAGATTACCATTGAGATTGGAAGGTAAATCATAAACCAATCTAGCGTTGACACCACCGGCTTCGTGCAAATAGAATTCGATTAATATTTGGAGTAAAAGAAAAATGCCTACAAAAGCATATGTATTGATAGAAACGACAGTTGGAAGATCAAGAGAAATTTCTAACAAATTGTATGAAATAGACGGCGTAGAGACGGTCGATCAGGTAACAGGCCCATACGATTTGATAGCAGTAGTAAACCGTCCTGATCTAAATTCCGTCGGAAACTTGGTAACTAACCAAATTCACGTGATAGAGGGTATTGCAAGGACAGTTACGTGCCTAAGCATGAATGCGCAGGAGTAATAGCTTGTACTACTATAAAAAGATTAAGTTTTGCTTTTGCAAGGCATAGGTACGGAGGAAAATGAAATTTGAAACAGCTTTTTCTATAGATACATCGAGCATAAAATACGGGCCTGGAGTTAGCAGTGAGGCTGGTTATGAACTTAACCGGTTTGGCGTCAAAAGAGCCATGGTTTTAACTGACAGTAACGTATCTGAAACACAAATCTTGAAAAATGTTATCGATTCTATAAAAGATTATAAAATAGACAGCTTTTTATATACAGAAGTTAGGGTAGAGCCTACAGATAAATCTTTCAAAAATGCAATCAAATGTGCTCAAGAAGGTAAATTCGATGGATTTGTGGCAATTGGCGGCGGTTCAACTATAGATACTGCTAAAGCGTGCAATTTATATTCAACTTATAAAGCCAACTTTTTGACATATGTAAATGCTCCGTTAGGAGAGGGGAAAGCTGTTCCTGGACCGCTTAAGCCTCTTATAGCTATTCCGACAACTACTGGAACGGGGAGCGAAACAACAGGCGTTTCAATATTCGATTATTTGGAAATCAAAGCAAAAACAGGAATATCGCATGGGTTTCTTAGGCCAAATGTTGGACTGGTTGATCCGAATTCCACCAAAACGTTGCCAAGCATGGTTATAGCTTGTAGCGGATTAGATGTTTTATGCCACGGACTTGAATCTTATACTGCTTTACCATACCAAAAAAGGGAGGCGCCAGATGATCCTGGTGCTAGGCCAAGCTATCAAGGTTCTAATCCAATTAGTGATGTATGGTCTGCTAAAGCGATACAAATGGTAGGAGAAAATATAGTTTCTGCAGTTAATGAAAAAGAAGACGAGGAAGCTAAAGCTAATATGCTGCTAGCAGCTACATATGCAGGGGTTGGTTTTGGCAATGCAGGTTGTCATTTGCCAC
>CAZYCG010000099.1:0-3942 GCA_964645865.1 uncultured Dehalococcoidia bacterium
AAAATATTACAGTGCTGGATTTTTCGTCTAATTTACCAGGACCGCTTTGTTCATCAATTTTAACTTCTCTCGGAGCAAGAGTTATAAAGATCGAATCTCCCGATGGTGATCCGTTCAGAAAATCTGGTGAAATGTGGACTAGTCTGAATATTGGAAAAGAAAGTATAAGTATCAATTTGAAAACACAAGCTGGAAAGGATTTGATTTATGACTTACTTCAAATTGCGGATGTGGTTATCGAAGGATGGAGACCAGGTGTAGCAAAAAAATTGGGCGTCGATTATTTATCGTTGAATAAGATTAATGAGAAGTTAATCTATTGTTCTATATCAGGATATGGCCAAGATGGTCCATGGGCTCAAAGAAGTGGTCACGACATAAATTATCTTGCCGCTTCAGGATATTACTCGGTTGATGATAGAAATAAAGAGTTATATCCTCCAAGCATATTAATCGCAGATGTAAGTTCTGCGTTCTATGCTTGTATATTGTTACTATCATCTGTAGCAAGTAGGAATAATACTGGACAAGGTTGTTACATAGATTTGTCAATGGCAGAATCGGTCTTGTCAATTTTGAATTTGGAATTTGCTAAACGTTATTCAAATTCTTCTCTACAAGGGTTTCCTAATGTAACTCATTTACCACATTACAATATTTTCAAATGTTCTGATGATTCTTGGATTACTTTAGGTATTGTGGATGAGGATCACTTTTGGAGTGCTTTTTGCGATGTGACTGGATTGGTAGAGATGAGAGATTGGGATTTAGATGACCGTACTAAAAGTTACGAATATATAGAAAAACAGTTAAAGCAAGTATTTTTAACAAAAACATCAAAGGAATGGGAAACTCTATTGCTAAAAGTAAATATTCCTGCAGCCCTCGTTAATACAATTGAAGATGTCATAGAAAATGCTCAATTCAAATATAGGGATGTCTGGTCCAAATATAATGAATTTCAAATTGCTGGTTTACCTGCATTAATCAATAATAAGAATTTGAAAATATCCGGTAAGGCTCCGTTTCTAGGTCAACATGCAAACCAAATTGTTAAAGAACTTAATTATTCTCGAGAACAAATTGCTACATTAAATAGTGAAAAAACTACACCAATACCTTTAGAATATTAACATTATGAAACAGACGTATAATATAGGTGACTACACCAAGACATATAAAGATTTCACACTTGATGTTCCAGAAAGATTTAATTGGGCTTTTGATGTATTTGATAAATGGGGTGAAGATTCTTCTAAAACAGCTATGGTGTGGGTAGGTCCTGACGGTAATGATCGAGAAATTACGTTTGCTGAATTTACTAGTAGAACGAACCGATTATCAAATGGATTGAAGGAAATAGGAACTAAATCTGGAGATAAGATATTTGTAATGCTTCCTCGTTTGGTTGAGTGGTGGGAGATAATGATTGCTTCCGTAAGAGGATTATTTGTTCCAGTTCCCGGGACTCCTTTATTGACTACAGCTGATATAACTTACAGGATAAACGCGAGTGAATCTTCTGTAGCAATTACAGATCCTGAAAATTTGGGCAAAATAATAGAAGTTCGAGAATCATGTCCAACTCTTAAGACCATTATTGTTGTAGGCCACACTAACGATCATATCAAATATGAAGACTTGATAAATGGATCGAGTGAGGTTCATTCGCATCCCAATAATCTTTCTAGTGATCCATTAATTATATACTTCACTTCAGGCACTACAGGTTATCCCAAAATGGTGTTAAATACTCATGCATCGTATCCTATAGGTCATATTATTACTGGCCGATATTGGCTTGATAATCGCCCTAATGATTTGCATTGGACTCTTTCAGATACTGGATGGGCTCAGGCGGCATGGACACATTTTTATGCCCCTTGGAATATGGGTGCTGCGATATTTGTTTGGGATATGCGTGGTAGATTTGAAGCATATGACACCTTAAAAATGTTAGAGAAATATCCCATAACTACGTTTTTCGCTCCCCCTACTGCTTATAGAATGTTGGTATTGGAGAACTTAGAAGATTTCTCTCTAACATCTTTGAGGCATTGTACTGGTGCAGGAGAAGCACTTAATCCCGAGGTTATTGATGTATGGAAGAAAGGTACCGGCCACCATATTTGGGAAGGCTATGGACAAACAGAAACTGTACTTTGTGTTGCTACATTCCCTGGGATGAAGGCTAAACCGGGATCTATGGGTGTGGCTGCCCCTGGTTTCAAAATGGCTATAGTCGATGAAGATGGAGAGGAGTTGCCGATAGGTGAAGAAGGAGAGATAGCAATATCAATAAAACCTGACTTTCCTGTTGGTTTATTTGATGGTTATTGGAAAAATGTGGAAGCCAATAACAAATGTTTTCGTGGACGGTGGTATTATACCGGTGATCGCGGATATGTTGATGAAGATGGATATTATTGGTTCGTAGGTAGAGCAGATGACGTTATTATAAGTTCATCGTATAGGATTGGTCCGTTTGAAGTTGAATCAGCTCTTGTTGAGCATGATTCGGTAGCTGAAGCTGCTGTAATAGGAAAACCTGATCCTATAAGAGGGGAAATAGTTAAAGCCTATGTTGTACTTACTACCAAAGAACCTCCTAGTCAGAAATTAAAGCTCGAATTACAAAATCATGTCAAATCTGTAACTGCACCATATAAATATCCAAGGGAGATAGACTTTGTGGAAGAATTACCGAAAACAATTAGCGGTAAAATTAGACGTGCTGAACTGAGAGATATAGAAAAAGCGAAGTGATTCATGGTTGGTTTAGATTGCAAAAAGTTCTTAATCTTCATACAGCATGGTTATAATCCTATGATTATTAAAAAATAACGATGAACAATAATAATTTCCAACAGCAACATAGATTATTTAGGCAGGCAGTAAGAGATTTTGTGAAAAGCGAACTGTTGCCAAATGTTGACGATTGGGAAGAAAAAGGATTTTTGCCAAAGACGATTTTTAGGGAAATGGGCGAATTAGGATTTTTAGGCCTCGAATTTGAAAATGAATTTGGAGGGTCTCAAACTGATTTTTGGATGACTGTTGTATTCGCTGAAGAGTTAGCTAAATGCAAGTCTGGTGGTGTCGGATTTAGCGTTATAGTGCATACAGATATGTCTTCGCCTTGGTTACAAAAATATGGGACTGATGAACAAAAAACGGAATATATGCCTGATATTGTTAAAGGAAATCGAATTTGTGCTCTTGCGATAACTGAACCAGATGCTGGTTCCGATATGGCAGGTATAACGACAACAGCTACTAAAAAAAACGGGTTTTGGATTATAAATGGGACTAAGACTTTTATTACTAATGGTGTTTATGGTGATTTATTTTTCTTAGCGGCCAAAACTAATAATTCAGAAAAATATCATCAAAACTTATCCCAATTTATAATACCATCGTCTACTCCAGGGATAAGTGTTACAAAAAAATTGGATAAAACTGGTATGCGTTCGTCTGATACTGCTGAACTTGTTTTTGATAATGTTAAAGTTAATCAATCTAATTTACTAGGAGTGGAAAATGAAGGGTTTTATCAACTTGCCAGTGGACTCCAGAGAGAGAGATTATTAGCTTCGATCATGAGCGTAAGTGCTGCTGAAGATACTTTAGCTGATACCATAAATTACCTTTCAAGTCGTAAAACTTTCGGTAAATTTCTGAAATCTCATCAAGTAATTCGTCATAAGGTCGCTGAACTGGCTACTGAAATTGAATCAGCGAAAGCGTTGAATTACATGGCTGCTGAACTATATTCCACGGGAATTGATTGTAGCAAGGAGGTATCTATGGCCAAATTGCATACAATGCAGGTGGTTAACAAAGTTGCTTATGAAACAGTTCAGATGCATGGAGGCTATGGCTATATTCGAGAATTAAGTGCAGAGAGATTTTCTAGAGATTACAGACTTTGGGCTATAGCCG
>CAZYCG010000100.1:0-2742 GCA_964645865.1 uncultured Dehalococcoidia bacterium
CCTCTATATTCGCGTCCAATCACTTTGAATGGGCCATTTGGGTCATATGACATCAAAAAATCTTCTGGATGAATAAGGATTTTAACTTTTTGATTATTAGGTAAATTATTCTGAAGTGCTGAATATGGGAATGAGCCTATAATTGTATCCACTGAATTGTTTATTACCTCGCCTTCCAAAAATGAGCAATTGGCTACTAGCTTGGCTACATCTACACTGTTTGGTTGATTGTAGATATTATCAGGTTTGTCAATCTGAACTATTTTGCCATCTACCATGACTGCTAGAGTGTCTGCTATAGCGAATGCTTCCTCTCTATCGTGTGTTACTAATATCGATGCAGTTTTACTGTCTAATATTATCTTATTCATATCGGTAACCATTGATTTTCTTGTAAGAGCATCAAGATTACTGAATGGTTCGTCAAGGAGAATTATTTCCGGTTTAGGAGCCAACGTTCTTGCTAAAGCGATACGTTGTTGTTGTCCACCAGAAAGTTCATTCGGGTATCTATCTTCAAAGCCATTTAAGTGTATTAATTCCAAAACTTCTTTTAATCTGGTTTGTTTTTTAGATTTGCTGTACCCTTTTAGCCCAAAGGTTATATTCTGAGCTACGTTCATATGTGGGAATAATGAATATTCCTGAAAAACCATTCCTATATTTCGGTTTTCAGGTTGAACATGTTTTTTTGTTGAAGATACAGATGTATTTTTGAGTTTAATTTGACCGCTGTCTAATTTTTCAAATCCTGCTATAAGTCTTAATAAAGTTGTTTTACCACATCCACTTGAACCTAGAATGGAAATTATTTCACCTTTAGATACAGATATAGAAAGGTTATTTACTGCAACAGTCGATTGATAATTTTTAGATATGTTTTCGCAAACTAATATCGGGTTCATTATGAGTTAATCCTAGTGTCTTTGGATATAAAAATCGATAACGGTATTATTGATATTAGTATTATCGTTAAAGCTGGGGCTGCTGCTTGTGCAAAAAATGCTTCAGATGAAGCAGCCCATACTTGTGTGGCTAATGTTTTAAACCCTATAGGTCCTAGTATCAAAGTTGCGGGAAGTTCCTTAACTGTTAATAAAAACACTAATGATGCAGCCATTAAGAGTCCAGGTTTCATTAACGGGATGGTTATTTTCCTTAGAACGTTTGGATAGCTATGATTTAAGCTTCTTGCAGATTGTTCCAATTTAGGATCTATTTTTAATAGAGAAGCAGTGGTGGCGCCTAATGCTACTGGGAAAAATAAAATGATATAAGATAGCACTAATAAAAAGTGTGTTTGGTATAAAGGTAAAGCGTAATTAGCTCCAAAATAAACTAAAGATATAGCGACTACAATACCTGGAAGAGCATATCCTGTGTAACTAAGCGATTCGAATAATTTATTAATTCGGCTTGGGTATCTCACTATTATTAAAGACATGATTATAGAAAATAATACGGTTATGATGGCTGTGGTAACAGATATTGCTAAAGTCGCAACGGTTATGCTTAAAGAAAATATCATAGGCTCACCATGAGATATCCCTCGTATAAGCCAAAAGATTAATATAGATATAGGTATTATTAATGCTAGACCAATTAGTAATCCTACAATAAATAGGGCAGGGTATTTCCATATACCTAATTGAACGATTTGTGGCTTTCTTGAACTACCACTTCCAACCCTGTGGTATTTTTGGTTGCCTCTCATGTACTGTTCTAATATCAAAATAAGAATCGCCGTAGATACCAAAGCTAATGATAAAGTAGCACTTGAGGTGCGGTCTATTATGGACCCATATTGTTGATATATTGTCCATGTGAATGTGTTATATCTCATAAGTGAAACAGCTCCAAAATCACTTAGTGTATAAAGAGCAACTAGTAATGAGCCTGCAATAATAGCTGGTTTAAGTTGAGGTAAAGTGATTTTGAGAAATGTATTGAATGCACTATTTCCCAGAGATCTAGAGGATTCCTCGATTGATGAGTCAATATTGTTGATCGAACCTCTTATGGTAAGAAAGAAATAAGGATAGCTTAATAGCGTTAAAACTGCAGTCGCTCCAAACAGACCGTGAATATCAGGGAGTGTATCTATTCCTAAAGGTTTCTCTAGGAGATTTTGCATTAATCCTTTGGGTCCGAAAGCCGAATTAAATAAATACGCACCTATAAAACTTGGGATAACTAGCGGGAGAGTTGCTAATATCGTCCACATTTTACTTAATGGCAAATCAGTTCTTGCCGTAACCCAGGCTAAGGGAAGTGCTATAAGTCCTGATATCGTAGTTACGGTTACCATTAACAATAAGGATCTTCCAAGAGTTTGTAAAGAACGTATGCTGAATAACATTTCCCACGCGGTATTTGTTGCATCAATTGTTCTAATTGATAGATAGATAATTGGTAAAGCCAGAATCAAAACTAAAATAATAGCGGGGATTATCAAATATAAAGGAGGTTTGTTTTTGTATATTTTTACTAGGTTAATATAGCTGCTAAATAAAGATGATTGAGAGGTTTTGTTATGGTTCATTGTTAATATTGGCTTAGTGGATAAAAAGAGATTTTATAGTATAGCCGAGTTGATTTAACGGTATAGATAAATTGTTATTAAATTGATATAGATTAATAATATCATTGTTGTCTAGATAGCATAGAAAAACACCAGGACTCAGCCTGCTCTAAGTCCTGGTGTTCGACGCGTAAGTGTGAGGGATAGTAGTAGATTATTAG
>CAZYCG010000100.1:2842-3898 GCA_964645865.1 uncultured Dehalococcoidia bacterium
TCCAACCTCACGTAGCAGTTTTTGAGTACCTGCTAAATCTTCAAGTGAAGCCATATCGATTTTAGGTTTGTTAATATCATCGATTGGTGTCAAAAGCGGATTTGCCTTTACTCCTTCTATCACTGGATATTCGTAAGTTGACCCTGTGAAATATTGCTGTGCAACTTTGGAAAGCATGAAGTTAACGAATTTTTCTGCATTGGCCTGATTTTTAGCTGTTGATAAAATACCTGCTCCAGCTACCATCATCAAACTGCCTGGTCCACCTGAAGTTAAATGGTGATTCCTAGCTCCAAATCCTTCACCTTCTTCTGCTATAAATCTATGTAAATAATAATGATTGACGAAACCTACATCAATTTCTCCAGCAGCAGCTGCAGCAACTGTAGGTGTGTTCTTTGGGTATATTTTTGGATTATTTGCTTGTATACCCTCTAACCATTCTTTAGTTTTTGCTTCACCTAATTCAACTATCATTGCTGTAACCAATGCTTGGAAAGAGCCGTTAGTTGGAGGCCAACCAATACGACCGTTCCATTTAGGATCTGTAAATCCAAGGATGGATGTTGGAAGGTCTGAAGGTGATACCCCATTCTTTGTTGAATAGACTACAACTCTTGCTCTTCCTGATAGACCTACCCATAAACCTTTATCAGACTTTGCCCAAGCTGGAACTTTGTCCAATATTGAAGAATCTAACGCGCTAAGTTGACCATTGTTAGCTATTGCTCCTAGTCCTCCTGGATCCTGTGCGAAAAACACATCGGCGGGAGAGTTAGCTCCTTCTTCTAATAATGTAGCTGCAATTGCTCCAGTTTTGCCGTATTTAACTTCAACGTCAACGCCGGTAGCTTCAGAAAATTGTTGTATTATAGGACCAACTAGAGATTCTGATCTGCCTGAGTAAACAACTAGTTTACCTGGATCTTGTGCAACTTCTTTAACAACTTCAACTTCAACTTCTTTGATGACTTCTACCGGTACTTCCTTGATAACTTCAACTTCTTTGATAACTTCTTCTGTTGAACCACACGCGATGGCAATCATCAAAGAAAG
>CAZYCG010000101.1:0-3888 GCA_964645865.1 uncultured Dehalococcoidia bacterium
AATATGATACGAACGTCATTCGCTCCTGTTAACTTAGCAGCCATTACAAATTCCTCTTCTCGTAAAGCAAGGAATCTTCCTCTTACTACACGACCTAGTTCTGTCCATGCTAGTAAGGAAATAATAATCGTTATAGCAAAATAAATACGGAACACATCCCAATCTCTTGGTACCGCAGCAGCTAATGCAATCCAAAGAGGTATGGTAGGTATAGATCTAGTTATTTCAATAATACGTTGAATAATTGTATCGACCCAACCACCATAGAAACCAGAAAGACCTCCCATCGTTATACCAAGAATCATGCTTATAAAAACTCCAACCAATCCTATAGACAATGATATTCTTGTTCCTTCCATAATACGTGACCACATATCTCGACCGAGTTTGTCAGAACCTAACAAATAAGGGAAAGGTCTTTCGTCTACAACACTATCGGCTTCAGTAAGTTCACCGTCTACACCTAAAAATCTTATTGTTGTAGGAAATATACCAATGAATTTATATTCTCTTTGCTTAGCAAAAAATTTCAAAGGTATTCTCACTTCTTCATCAACAAAATGTTCCATTTTAAGTGTTTCAGGATTACGTTTACTATCTACGCCGTATACATAAGGTCCAAATCCATCTTCGTGGAACCAATGAAGAGCTTGTGGCTTCATATACGCAAATCTATAATCTGAGAAATTGGCATCTCCATGAGACAAAAACCCACACATAGCACCAATCAAGTAGAATCCAGCCAAAATAATGCCAGATATAATTGCTAGTTTATGGCTTTTGAATCTCCACCACATCAACTGCCACTGGGAAGCTATAAATACTTCCTGTTCATCGTCTCTAACTCCTCCGCCTATACTGCCTGATCTTCCTACACCGCTATCATATTCTTCTACTACCATGGTTTTCTCTCACAATTTTTCTATTTTATTATTCTTATTCTTGGATCCAAGAGTCCAAGTAAAATATCAGACAAAAATGTTCCTATTACTGTCATAGTACCAAGAACCAAGACTATGCTAGCTGAGATAAACAAATCTTCCGCTAAAAGGGCTCTAAGCAACAGGGGCCCTTCTGTAGGCAAATTTAACACAACTGAAACGATAATACTACCCGAAATTAAAAACGGAAGCAGATATCCCAACGTACTTACTAGCGGGTTCAATGCTAATCTTACTGGATACTTCATAACAACACGCCATTCAGGCAATCCTTTAGCCCTGGCAGTAATAACATATGGTTTATTCAGTTCGTCAAGCAAATTTGCTCTCATAACTCTTATCAAAGCCGCTGTACCAGCTGTACCAACAACAAGAGCTGCTATCCAAAGGTGTTCTATTAAATCCCATACCCTACCCCAACTCCATGGCGCATTTAGATATTCTGGGGAAAACAATCCACCTACACTCTGATCCATATAAGCAAATGATACCCATAATAGCCATAAAGCTAATAAGAAATCCGGGACGGCTAATCCCAAAAATCCAATAAACGTAAAAATATAATCTTCCGGACTGTGCTGACGTACAGCTGAATATATACCAATCGGCACTGCTAATCCCCAAGCAAATAAAGCTGTAACAACAGCTAATATAACGGTAAGGAGCAGTCGTTCACCGATGACATCCGTCACCGGTTTTTGAAATTCCAAAGAAACACCCATATCACCTTCTGTTATCATCCTGAACATCCATCTTCCATATCTAACTATCGAAGGGTCATTTAAACCATATTGATCCCTAAGACCACTTTCTATCGTTTCCGCTAGAGCACCACCAGAAGCCCAACTACCTCCTAATAATTCTTCAACATACATATCTATAAAATCACCAGGCGGAAGCTCAATTATCACCCAAGATATAGCTGACAAAACAACTAGGGTCAATATTCCGAGTAAAAATCTTTGAATAACGTATTGTAACAATATCAGCCTCGTCTTTAACTTTCTGAGGATCGAAGAGTAACATTAGTACTCTTTAACCAAACATTAGAATTTAATTTTTTACTTAAACCAACAGAAAGCGTCTCCGGTGTAACCGAAGACGCTTTCTACATTAACAACTGTCGCGATGGACACAATATCAACTAACTTCTTTAGAAGCGTCTATATTAATATCATTCGCTGTCGTTCTTACCACCTTCTAAGTAGAACTGTATAGTTCTTGCTATACCAGGGTTCTGCAATGCAGACTGGTTAGGAGCAATAGCTGGTACGTTCTTGAAGTTCTTCTTCTTCACGATAACACCGTTGAATGCAGGTGTTGCACCAACAGCACCAATCATGTACTGATTCTCTACGTTGATAGTCTGTACTTCAATGTAGTTAGCTTTTCTGTCAGGATAGCGAAGCTTTTTAGCTTCATCCGTCAATTCTGCTAATCGAAGTATTGCAGGATCAGTTGGGACGTGAACGATACTGCTACCGCCCATTCCACCAGAAGTTCCTGAAGCCTTTTCCTGATACCAGTTTCTGTAAGCTTGGCCTGCAGAGAACCACTCACTCAGGTTCAAAGGATATCGCTGTCCACCAGCACCACCAGCAATCATCTGATGCTCGTTCTTGCCTCGGCGGTCTGCGAATAACTTCACGTCTTCAGCTTTAAGGTTAGTCTTGATTCCAAGTTCTTTCCAGTCTTCGTGTACTACTTCAGCAATGCCTTCATAGTCAACGAAATAGTTAGCTATATATGCCAACTCGAACTGGAGAACGTCACCAGAACCATCTGTTCGTAGTCTGTATCCATCGCCATCTTTTGCTGTAAGACCAATAGAGTCTAACAATGCATTAGCGGCTGCAGTGTCACGCTTTGTATACATCTGAGCAACTTCGTCGCCAGGGTAGAAAGGGTGACCTTTAATGAATACTGGTTGCATTATAGTACCAAGACCAAGGAATACAACCTCGTTAATCTTCTGTCTGTTAATACCTTGTGACAAAGCAATTCTGAAGTCTTTGTTAAGTAACCACTTCTGTACTTCAGCATCAGCTGTATAGTCTAAGTTAGTACCTAAACCATATGTGTTGTTAACTGTAACACCAGCCTGTGCTCCGTGTGGAGATGGCCAGAATTGAGTTACACAATTACACTTAGCTTCATTTTCCCTTATTACAGGTACTTTAGCCATGTCAATGTGCCTATGCTGGAAATCAATCTCACCAGCAATAGCTTTCAAGTTAAGTACTTCCTTCTCACCAGTCAAGATCATGGAGATCTTGTCTATGTATGGAAGCTGATTACCAGCAGGGTCAACTGCCCAGTAATATGGGTTTCTTTCCCAAGTATAAATCTGCTCTGTAATTGGAGAAGTGTTATACCAAGGAGAAACTACAGGTACTTCACCATTTCGAAGAGGATTTGACTTCTCTTTGAAGTAAAGAACCCAGTTTTCGTGACCAGCAGCTTCAACTTCTGCATCATATGCAGCTTGATCAGCTACGAAATCACGGTGGAAGTCTTTCATGTAATGCCAAGGACCATATGATCCGTCAGCAATTCTTCCGTGAAGGGTGAATCCGCCAATACGATAAGTTGCTAATTGGTCTAAGAACCCATCAGCAGCTTCTGGCAATGTAAACTGAACTGTTGTGTCATCAACTGCTTTGATTCCAGTTGGTGAATAACCTGACCAACCTAACTGACCGTTACGACCAGGATTGATCTCTTCGTTCAAAATCACATTGTCCCACCAAGATTGGTAATGCTGTGCAGTAAACGCAGTACCGTCTGACCACTTCATACCTTTTCTTAGGTGAAGTGTATATGTCAAACCGTCTGAACTTACTTCATAACCTTTACCGATGTTAGGAATAACTGCTGTACCATCTAAGTCAAAATAGAGGTCCATGTCCATCATAAGACGGTCAGCATTCTGTCCATCGTTAGGGCC
>CAZYCG010000102.1:0-3810 GCA_964645865.1 uncultured Dehalococcoidia bacterium
GCTTCAGATAAAGACTTAAACATTTGAGTAGCATATCCGGGTGCATCCTGCATCCCGGTACCGACAATACTTATTTTAGATAAACCTGAATCGTAGGTGAACGTAGTGTCATCTATATTAGAACAAACCTTTTCCATTATTGTTTTTGTTTTGGTTAATTCACTATCTTTTATAGTAAACGAGATATTTGTTTGACCATCATTTCCACTATTTTGTACTATAACATCAACACTGATATCGGCCATAGACAAAGGTTCAAATATTTTTGTGGCTACTCCTGGTGCATTGTTCAAACCATGTATAGTTATCCTTGATATATTTTCATCTGTAGCAATACCTCTTACTCTATTTCTTACTTCTCCTACAGTCTTGTTGTTCAATTTATTGTCTCCTTGGTTGATAATAGTACCAGGTACATCATTGATACTTGATGCTACTAAAATCGGCATGTTATACACCAATCCAAGTTCAATAGCTCTCGGGTGCATTTTTGCACCTAAACTAGCTAGTTCAAGCATTTCTTCGTATTCTACTGAGTCTAATTTGGTTGCATTTGGAACATGTTTTGGATTTGCAGTAAAAATGCCGTCGACATCTGTATATATTTCACATATATCTGCATTTAATTCTGCGGCGATAGCAACTGCTGTTGTGTCTGAGCCACCGCGTCCAAGTGTAGTTATATCCATTGAATCATTGAAGCCCTGAAATCCAGCAATTACTACAACTTTATTATGATTTAATTCATCCCAAATGCGACTAGAGTCTATTGATAATATTTTGGCTTTGCCATGACTTTTATTTGTAAATATACCTGCTTGGGTACCAGTTAGGCTGATAGCTTTTATATCGATTGATCGCAATGCCATTGTTAGCAAAGTGCTACTTACTAATTCCCCGGTAGACAAAAGTAAGTCAAGTTCTCTTGAATCAGGATCGTCGGTAATCTTTAGAGCTAGATTTATCAAGTTATCGGTAGTTTTTCCCATAGCTGAAACTACTAATACAATTTTCTTACCTTCGTCTATTTTGAGTTTGATTTTTTCTGCGATGTTTTTTATTGCTTCCGCACTTGCTAAAGAACTACCGCCATATTTTTGCACTACTAAATTCAATGGTTGTTATTTTTCCTAAATATCGATTAGTTATTATTCGGTGAATATGCGCCTGTGCTAGTGGGTTTAGAGAGAATGATTTGACCTGGTATATTAAGATTAGATGCTGCTTGTTTAATATTGTTAGATATTTCACCAACATTTGATTTAGTTAATGTCATAATAGCTGGACCACTTCCGCATAAAAATGAACCTAATGCACCAGATTTAATACTTGTTTGTATGATTGTATCGAGGCCTGGTATAGATTTTAGTCGGTACGGTTGGTGAATTTTATCTTCAGTTGCAAGTTTCATGGTTTCGTTAATATTGTTGTTTAATAAGTTAACCAAAAGAGCAGCTCTGCCAATGTTAAATACGGCATCTTGCAAGTTTATAGTTTGGGGGATAATTTTTCTTGAATCATCAGTAGAAGTAGTTTTATCTGGAACAAATATTATTAATTCCAAATCTTCAGGTACATTCATTTTAGAATTCGATATTAGTCCATTGTTATTTTTTACAACAATTTGGCAGCCTCCGAACAGACAGGCGGCGGCATTATCTGCATGTCCTTCTATTTCGTTTGCAAGTTGAAGGATTTCTGTGTCTATTAATTGATTATTGCACAAGGCATTTCCCAATAATAATCCTGATATTATAGATGCTGCACTACTGCCCAAACCTTTTTGTATCGGAATAGTATTATGACATTCGATAGTTAATTTTGGCACCTTGTATTGTAATTTTTCAAAAACTTTACAAATTGAGATGTATATTAGATTATTTTGATCTTTAGGTAATGAATTTTTGCCAAAACCATCAACAATAATTTTTTGTTGCCCAACTTTTGCAGTAACAGAATTCCAAATATCTATGGCCATGCCTAAACAATCAAAACCTGGTCCTAGATTAGCGATGGTGGCGGGCACCTTGACTTCAAAATTAGACATAATCTCCTCTTTAAAGGCAAAAAGTGAACAATAATATAATATCATGAGAATAATAGTTTTTAATCTAATTAGTCGATGTTCATAATTAAATACGATAAAGTCAAAATTTGTATTAGCGAGTTTTTGATGGCAAACATGTTTTTTGAAAAATTTACCAATTCACTATATGTTCGATTTATCGGAACATTATTTTTGATAGTAATCCTGATTGGATGTCAATCTAATGTAGATGAAGTAGATGAAGCCAAAGAAAAATATGAATCAGCTATTGGTACTAATCAAATGCCCAAAGTGAGAATTGGAGATGCTATTTTTCAAGTTGAATTAGCTATAAATCCTTCAGAAAGAGCGAAAGGTTTGTCGGGTAGAGATATTTTAGAAGAAAATAATGGTATGTTGTTTATATTTGATGAAAATGCAGCTACGCAATTTTGGATGTATGGGATGAAATTCCCATTAGATTTAGTATGGATTTCTAGTTCATGCGAAATTATTGATATAACACATAAAGCCAAAAATCCTGAAAATCCTAATACTTCTGACGGACTAGTATTATATTCTTCTAAAGCACCCGCTACATACACCTTAGAAATTAATGCCGGAGAGGTTGATTTACATGGCATAAATATTGGGGAATTTGTTGAGTTTTTGAATTTTCCTGAAGAAAATATTGTTAATTGCCAATAAATGTTAGTTCTTGTATATTCGCTCAAAGATTATTGGTAGTTATATGGGGCTGTATCTCAATTGGGAGAGCGTTTGAATGGCATTCGATAAAGAGGTGTGATTTCTGTGACCTTTCCCAATCTAGTTTGCCCTAAATAAGTCATAAAGTTCACCCAAATCACAGTTTCATAAACTATGTATTTTGATTTCTTCTCCTCTTATGTGACAAAAACTATTTGGTGTATAGTAAATTCTAAGTTTTGTAATAGGAGATAGATTCATGAGTGTAAAAGTTATTGTTTCATTGGATGTAAAAGATTTTGAAAGTTTTAGTAAGGTATTCAACGGAGAGGGGGCAAAAAATGCCCGAAAGGCAGTGGGGTTAATAGCAAAAGCTCACAAGGATTTAGATAACCCTACCAATGCAGTTGTAATCGGGACAGCCCCGTCTAAGGAAGCTTTTCTTGGTTTTATTTCTACACCAGAGCAGGGAGAAAGAATGAAATCTGCTGGTGTCGTATCAAAACCAACCCTGACGTTTTTAGAAAACTAATGCCTAAGATAATCTAAGGAACTGAACTATTATGGAAATTGATGTATTGACTGCCGTTGGGATTTTTGGTTTTTTTGTAGTAGTTGTCATTGGATTTGTCCTCTACTCTATGGGTTATAGAGGGCAAGGAGGAGATTAGATAATGAAAAATATATTTCCCCTTTTTGGGATATTAACTGTAGTAGGAATAGGAATAGCCATGCTTCAGATGTTTGTGAAATCCATACCTCTGATTATAGGGATTATGGCTGTAAGTACTGTAATATTTTTATCATTGCTTTTGTTGCCTACAAAATGGGCTATGGACAGCGTTAGAGGGGGAGAACAGGAGATTAATGGAATTCCATAGAGTAATCCAATTTCTTTTTTTTATTATTGTTCTTGCCGGTGTCGGACTTATGATTTGGGGGAATACATAGAACCACTCTATTCTCAAGTAAGTTGTCTTCGCCATCTGCAAATAGCGTATTCGTGTACTGAGCCTATGCTATAATAAACCGTCTTAGAATGAGTTCTATGGCAAATACAAACAACTGAGGTGCGA
>CAZYCG010000103.1:0-3757 GCA_964645865.1 uncultured Dehalococcoidia bacterium
AAGATAAAGTAAATGATATGTGTGACAAATTGCTTAGCAATCCAGTAATAGAAATGTATAATTTTGAGATAATCGAAAAGAGCGATTAAATAGCTATTTGTTTAAGAGATAGTTCCTTTTGTACTAGTGGGTTCTGTCTTGGACCTCGGGTCTATTGAAGCTGCTTGTCTTATTGCTCGAGCCAATCCCTTAAATATTGATTCAGCCTTATGGTGGTTGTTAGACCCCGCAAGCATTGTAATATGCATGTTAAACTTACCTTCTCGTGCCAAAGTTTCTAGGAAATGTTCTATTAATCCTCCTGATAATTGGCCTAAATCTTCCGAAGTAATAGTACTTTTTATTACGGAGTAGCCTCTTCCAGAGAAGTCAATTGCTACTAATGCTAGACATTCGTCCAATGGCACAAAAGAATGTCCCATTCTCACAATCCCCTTCCCTTCTCCAATAGCTTCGTTAATTGCTCTTCCCAAAACTATAGCCGTATCTTCGATTGTATGGTGCCATCCTACTTCAGTATCACCTTTGACATCTAGTTTGATGTCTATTAGGCCATGCCTTGAAATTTGAGCGATTAAGTGATCGAACATCCCACTTCCAGTCGTAATTGCATTCGAACCGTCACCGTCCAAGTTTAGTTTAAGCGAAATTTTTGTTTCACCTGTTTCTCTGACTATTTTAGATGTTCTAGCTACCATTATATGTTCTCCTAAAAACTTTATAAGATTTCTTTGAGAGCGGATATTATTGCGTCAGTGTGATGAGGTTTGCCGATTGAAATCCTAAAATATTTCTTTAATTTCGGATGGCTGAATTGTCTAACAAAAATTGCTTTTCTGACTAAACCTTGTACTATTTTTGATGATTCTACTTTTAAAGATTCGCATAGTATATAGTTGCCTTCTGATTGTAAAGGTCTTATATCTTGGTTAAATCCTTGTAGAGCTGAATACAATCTACTTCGTTCTTTTATTATTAAATTAACATTTTTCATTAAGTAATCCACATCTTCTAGAGAAGCCATCAATGCCAATTCAGCCGCTGAATTGACGTTATAAGGTTGTTTTATTTTCAAAAGTTGTTGAACTAGATCCTTATTGAAAAAACCATATCCTATTCTTAATCCTGCTAGTCCAGCCCATTTACTCATTGTTCTTAAAACAATAAGGTTATTATGCCGAAGGACTAGTTTAGCGAAAGATTTATCAGTAAATTCATAATAAGCTTCGTCTATAACAACAATTAGTCCAGTCTCTAATAAAGTTTCAATATCATTTTGTTTCGCTAGGTTTCCTGTTGGGTTGTTGGGCGAATTGATAAAGATAATTCTTGTTTCAGGAGTAATCGCAGTTTTAACAGCATTTATATCTATTTCGAAATTATTATCTCTAGGCACAGATATTATTTGTGCTCCCGTTATCCTGGCACAAAAACTATACATTCCAAAGGTAGGGTCACATTCAATGACATTATTTTTTGGTGTGCAGAATAAACGGAATAGTAAATCGATTAGTTCATCGCTTCCTGCTCCACATAGGATTGTTTCTTTGGGCATATCTGTGAATTTAGATAATGCTGTACGGATAACATTTTGTTCAGGGTCAGGGTAAATATTAGGTTGAAGTTTTTTAATAGCTTCTTTAACTAAAGGCGAGGGACCATATGGATTTTCATTAGCATTAAGACGTATTATTTTTTCTGGTGCTACTCCAGCTTTTTCTGCCATTGAATCTAAAGGTTCGGCAGGGTCAAATGGTTTGATTTGTTGTATGTGGTCTATGACAAATTTATTAATATCAATTTTTTTCATGAAGATAATTGCCTAATATTAGAAGTCTATTTCATTACGTATTTCTGCTGCTTCAGCATGCCCGTCTAATCCTTCTGCTTTGGCTATTGTAGCAGCTACATTCGATAATATTTTAGAGTTTGCTTTATTGATTTTTACTACAGGAGAAAATTTCAAGAATGTATTGACGTTTAATCCAGAATTGAATTTAGCGGTTCCAGAAGTGGGCATTACGTGGCTTGGACCTGCTACGTAATCCCCCATTACTTCATGAGAATGTTCTCCTATGAATATTGCTCCAGCATTTCTTATTTTATTTATGTGTCTATTAGGTTCAGCTATCATTAAGCTTATGTGTTCAGGAGCAAAGTTATTTGCTAATTCGAATGCGTCATCAAGATTGTCAACTACTAAAATAGCACCCCTGTTTTTTATTGAATCATATGCTATTTGGTGCCTATTAATATTTTTTGCTCGGGTTATTGCTTGCGCACTTATTAATTTGCCTAAATCCATTGAAGTTGTAATACAAATCGGTATTGCAAGCTTATCATGTTCGGCTTGCGCTACTAGATCTGCGGCGCATAATATTGGGTTTGCATCAGCATCAGCAATTATTAACGTTTCTGTTGGCCCATACAAGCCATCAATACCTACTTCTCCGTATACGAGTTTTTTTGCTATTGTAGTATATATACCGCCAGGTCCACATATTAAATCGACTTTTGGGATAGTTTCAGTGCCGTAAGCTAATGCAGCAATTGCTTGAGCCCCTGAGATTGTGAATACCTTATCAACCTTAGATATTTTACATGCTGTTAGTATTTCGTCAGATGGCACTCCTGAGGTTTCAGCTGGTGTACAGATATAAACTTTTTTAACTCCCGCTATTTTGGCTGGGATTACGGTCATTAATACTGTGGAAATAAGATTTTTAGGGATATATATTCCTACACTATCTATAGGGTTAATAACTTGACCGTATCCTTCTTGTTCGTCTGTCCATGTTTGAGGAAGTGTTTTATTGTGATAATCGGTGATTCTTTTTGATGATGTGATTAGCGAATCAATTAGGTTTTTATCGGTTTTATCAAGAGCATCAGATATTTTGTTAGAATCTACTTCTATATTTTCTAATTTGACTTTATCAAGACGAAGGGTAATTTCTTTAATAGCCGTGTCTCCTCTTGATTTGACGTCTTTTATTAACTTGAATACCGAATCAGTAAGTGAAAGGTTACTTTCAGTATTCAGGTTGGGTGTTTGGGAATCAATAGGATTTCTAATTGTTTCCAGAAACAAGTTTGATTGTGATAATCCTTTTATGATTTTCATTTTAGGTATTGGTTTAAAGCTTTTACTACTGTTTGCTTACCGTGATGCAAAAATAATCGCATCCGGTATTCAGGGACATAGTTATATATTTCATTGATGCTTTGTGGGAGTTTTTTGACGAAATTATCTGCGTAGTGTAATGCACGGTGAGTTTTATTACCACCCGCAATTCTATTAGCCATAAAGTTTATTCTTTGCCAGTTGAATCCAACTTCAATATGGGAAATAAGAAAATCTCTCCAATCTTTAAGACTTGCACTTGGGATGAATGGTATTTGTATTTCACAGTTAATTTCACGTAAAAGTTTAACCCAATTTTGATTATGGGCATATGAAATTTTATCCAAATGAAGTTGTGTTGCTCTATCCATTATTTGCAAATAATCATGATTTGTGTCACCTACGGCGTTAGCAAATTTAGTTCTGTACATATTTATAACCCATGTTTCATCTAGTATCAAATGAGAAATATATCCTGACCAAAAAGCTTTATGTATTCCTGTAACAGATTTAATGTATGGGTTTTGTTCTAATAAATATTTGGATCCATCTCCAATATTTTTGAATGAATTTAATTCAACAAAATGAGATTGTTCCCTAGGAGTTTTTGATAAAGCTTTAATATCAGGTGCA
>CAZYCG010000104.1:0-3755 GCA_964645865.1 uncultured Dehalococcoidia bacterium
TCGCAACCGATTTGTTTATTATTCCAATGGCTATTTAAAGCATTAGTAAATTCCATCAAAGCAGCAATTGCAGTGTTAAATTTGAATTTTTCTAAATCTTCTGATACTCGTTTAATGGTTTGATGAAGAGTTCTATTCAACGATTGTTCTGATTCAGCGGACCGAATATTTTGTTCTAGCACAGAGTGATTCCTTAGCACGATTTCATATAACCTATTTATCCACCTAACGACCCCATTAAGACCAGAATCACTCCATTCTCCTCCTTGATCCCAAGGTCCCAAAAACATCAAATAACAACGAATTGAATCAGCACCATACTTTGCCACATATTCATCGGGTGAAACTACATTGCCTCTAGATTTACTCATTTTTTGACTTTGGTAGATTATGTGACCTTGATTAAATAACCGCAAAAATGGTTCGTCAAAATCAAGCAATCCTAAATCTCTCATAGCTTTAGTAAAAAACCTTGCATACAAAAGATGCATCACTGCGTGTTCAGCACCTCCAGTATATTGATCAACTGGACCAAGTTTTTTCACTGAATCATAATTGAAAGGAGAAGTCTTATCATGTGGAGTTATGAATCTAAATTGATACCATGATGAATCAACAAAAGTATCCATAGTATCGATTTCTCTTCGAGCAGGCTTAGAGCATTCGGGACATTCTACGTTAGTAAAAGAATCAATAGACTTCAAAGGAGATTCTCCAGTCGGTTTAAACTCTGCATCTTCAGGCAGCAATACTGGTAAATCAGCGTATGGAACAGGTTTTGTGCCACAGCTTTCACAATAAATTATAGGTATCGGTGTTCCCCAATATCTCTGCCTAGATATCAACCAGTCCCTCATCCTATATTGAATTGTCTTTCTACCTAAACCATTTTCCTCAACATGATCTGCTATCGCGATCTTAGAATTCTTAGTAATCATTCCATCAAATTTCCCGGAATTAACTTGCAACCCATCATCAACAAATGCTGCTTCCAGACCACTTCCGTTCCAATCTTTCGGCGAAACCACAACCTTGATATCAAGCCCATATTTTTTTGCAAAATCAAAATCTCTTTGATCATGGGCTGGTACAGCCATTACTATACCGGTACCATACGTCATCAAAACATAATCTGAGATGAATATTGGTACTCTTGCACCATTAACTGGATTAGTTGCATACGCACCAGTAAAAACTCCAGTTTTTTCTTTTTCCAAAGACATTCTTTCAATTTCGGATTGCATACGGGCATTTTTTATATATTCGTTTATTTCTGGTTTTTGTTCAGGCCTAGATAAATCCTGAACTAAAGGATGTTCAGGAGCTATTACTACAAAAGTTACCCCAAAAACAGTGTCAATCCTCGTAGTAAACATTGTTAACTCTGTTTGCTCTAATCCATATTCAGAAATATCGAACTCTATTTCTACACCTTCACTGCGCCCTATCCAATTCTCTTGCATCATTTTTATACGATTAGGCCATTGTAGTTTGGTTGTATCTAATAATTCTTCACTGTATTTCGTTATGCGAAAAAACCATTGGTTCAATTCCTTTCGGGTAACCTCTGAATCACATCTCTCACATCTTCCTTCTTTGACTTGTTCATTAGCCAAAACCGTATTGCAGGAAGGGCACCAATTTGCAGGAGCAAAATCTCTGTACGCTAATCCCTTTTCATACAACTTCAAAAAAAACCACTGATTCCATTTATAATATTCAGGATCACAAGTAACTACTTCTCTGTCCCAATCATAAATAGTTCCCATAGAACGCAATTGGCTTCTCATATTTTCGATATTTTTCTGGGTCCTTATTTGCGGGTGAATACCATCTCTTATAGCAGCATTCTCCGCAGGCAATCCAAATGCATCGAATCCCATAGGATGCAAAACATTAAATCCATTCATTCTCTTGAACCTTGCATGAGTATCAGCGGGAGACATCGCATACCAATGGCCAATATGTAAATCGCCAGAAGGATATGGGTACATAGTCAATTCATACCATTTTGGAGCGCTTGAATCTTCTTTAAATTCATAAACCCCATCTTCCTTCCAACATTTTTGCCATTTAGTCTCAATCGCAACAGGGTTATATCTTTTAACGCTATCGTTTAAATCTTTTCTATCCATACAAAAATTTACCTTACATTAATCTAAATATCATTCAACAACTGAAAGCATGACGCTTAATAACAATTTCCAACATTTAACATCAGTGCTAATTATTTTTATTTTTGTCTACTAAATCAATAGCCAAAACTCCCAATTTACAAACATCTTCCGGCGGAGCAGCTCTTATACCTTCATCAGAAGAGATTGGAACACGATGAATCAAATCTGTCCTAGAAACCCACCGTACAAATGATAATCCTTTTGCATTAGGTTCAGTCAAAGTACAAACGTAAATCATATCAATATGTTTGTGAAATCCTGATACAGGATCATCTATATCCTCAATCAATATAGTTATAGGAGGAGGAATCTGTAAAGGATAATTTTGCTGAAGATCGGGACCAGTATGAAGAACCTTTACCGATAAGCCCGTTTCTTCTAGGACTTCCCTGATTATAGCTTGTTGCGGGTCTTCTCCGGGTTCTATATGTCCTCCAGGAGGCAACCACATGCTCAACTTTTTATGCCAATGTAATAATATAGATTTTTTATCTACTACAAAACCAGTCGCTGTAAAATGTCTCTCTAAATCCATTTACTAAACTTCTATATTCAACTTCTTAAACGCTGGAACCGCTTCAATAAGAACCAAACCAGTGCTATACCCCCTATCCACAAAGGACTGAATATAGCTACCCAAAAAACCAAAATCAATAACCAGTTTGCTAATATAGATAAAGACCTAACAGCAGTTTTTAGAGTGTCAACGACGTCAAAGCCTCCACCAAACCAACCTTTAGATTCTATAACGAAAACACTTACTATAGCTTCTGATTCGACTTCACCTAATTCGCTATTTCCTTTCACGGTTAACTTAGCTGTGTACGGGTATGGCCTGTAATCTTTATATTTGTGTATTGCTTCGGCAGTAGTATTACCGCCTTGAACTTTACCACTCACTCCAGAAGAACCATCGCCAAAATCCCAAAAATATTCGAGTTCTTCTATGTCTTTGGGACTAGTAAATGAACCGCTCAATTTTACTTCTTCGCCAGACTCTATTTGTATTGTTTCACCAGCAAACACCTCTATGATTGGCCTATCAGAAATAGAAACAATCAAATCATCTTTACCTTCAATCAGACCATCCTCTCCAAAACCACTGATTTCTACCTCAACCATAAACGGCGAATCTTTTTGATCAAAAAATTGATGCGCAACTGTAGCAGTCACTTTTTCACCGGGTTTCTTGGTAGAAGAAACCCTGTAATTGGTCACAGGAGGTGTCCCATCACCAAAATCCCAAGTAAATGTATAACTGTCTATCCCCTCGGGAGGATAGAAAAAGGACTTGAATCTTAAAACCTCACCAGACCATCCTCTCTGGTCTAATCCAGCATCCACTTTAATCAAAGTAGGATTCAAAGATAATTGAACATCTATTAATGAAAAAGCTGATGTTTGTTCCAAAAACTTTATCTTACCTTTTAGTGCTTCTAGTTCTTTTTGCAAATCGCCCAAAGCTTTTTGAACCTTTAATGCTTCGTTTACGTCCTCAGATTTAGCCAATAACTTTAACAACGCATCTTCAGTCGCTGTCAAAGTGTTCATTTTAGAAACATAATCAACATATTCTTC
>CAZYCG010000105.1:0-3729 GCA_964645865.1 uncultured Dehalococcoidia bacterium
GCACAGACAACCCCTTTGAGTTAATGGTTGATAATGACTGTATCCTAACCCTAGGGGTGATGGTAGACAGAGTTACCCTTTGGCATTACTACGAAGAGAAACAGATGCTTCCATATATGGGGCATTATTGGCCAGAGCAACGTCACCTGAATAATACTGTACCTGGGCTTAGACTTCAGTATCAGTTCCCGGGTATTTTACAGGATTTATGTAAATCAGCGGGGATTTTAAAAACTGGTTCTGTCGGTAAAAGTTCTTCAGGTCTAATGTCAGTTGGAGATTTCAAGCGATTCATGGCAACAGTAATAGCAGATGATCCTCATTCTATGGTATTACGTCCTCCTGACAGGGAATCAGATGACCTTGCAGTTGACGCCTTTAGAAAGGCTGAACGAATGTTACAAGCTTGGAAGAGAGGACCGAAAGATCTTAAAGAAGTGTTTAATAAATTTCCAAAACGTGTAGAACCTGCAGATTCATCAGATGTAGTAAGAGAGGACTGTCCAGCCTTCGCAGGTTATCATCAAGCTGAAGAAAAGAATATTTCTCTCTGTAAAGCTAATGGTAGGCATCCTGATTTCTTTCGCATGGGTGGTGCCTTTAATGAATATGGGTTGACTACTTGTAGCGATTGCTCATGGAATACGAATCATTATGATATTTCATGATTGTTGAAGAATAGGTAGCATGTAGTCTCAATTTTTTTCATATTTACAAACGAGAAAGTACTAATTATATTGTTTTGTAGCTATACTTATTCGGGATCACAGGCGAAATTTAGGTCTATGGTTTGAGTCAATAAAGACCCATATTCAATTTAAACAGGGATTTCCGGTAATTATTTTGGTAAAAAATTTAAACTTTAAAGAGCATTTAATCGATGACACATTTATGTACGTATATGGGATTTCATCTTTAGATATAACTGGAAATGGTTTTTTGGATTTAATTGCTGTTGATACAAATATCGGACTGTATTGGTATGAAAACGATGGGGATGGAAATTTTTCTAAACATGTTATCCATGAGAAACGTGGTGAATGGCTTGAAAGACATACTATCGCAGATATTAATAATGATGGTAAACCGGAAATAATATTTGTTGATAATATTGGTGGAAGTTTACTTTGGTTTGAATTTGATGGTGATCCAAGGGATAAAAAATCTTGGAATTATCATTATGTTAGCGAACGTGATTTTCCTAGCGCATACGATGTGGCTGCTGGTGACATAAATAACGATGGAAAGCTTGAATTAGCTGCATCAGCTTATGTGCATGGTGGGAATAAATTTTCCTGGTTTGAAAAGTCACAAGGCTGTTGGGTTCAGCATTTAATCGAAGAAAATATTTCTGAAACGAGGACCGTTGAACTAGCTGATTTTACAAATAACGGTTTTGTTGATCTATTAGGATGTTCTACTGGTAACGGACAGGTGATTGTTTACCAAAATCTTGGTAATTCAAGTAAAAATCGCTGGGAAAAACATATAATAGATATTTTTAATAATCCGAGGCATGGTCATGCTGCTGATTTGAATAATGATGGGAACATGGATATTTTGATGACAGGTAGTTTGCCATTAGATCGAAATAGGACCCGAACAGGTTCTCCTTTAAGTGAAGAATCTGAACTACATCTTTTGTCACAAGAAAAAGTTGTTTGGTATGAAAATCCTGGTAGTTCAGATTTTTCAAAATCTTGGAAAAAACATTTGATTCATGATGGTATAGCCGGATTTGAGGCAATAGCAGCTGATTTGGATAATGACGGTCAGTTAGAAGTTGTTGTATCAACTTTAGGGCCTTGTTTAGCGATGCCTTCAGGAGGCATTTGTGTATTTAAGCATCGTGGTGATCCGAAGGGTGTATGGGACATGAAGATCATTAAAGATGATTGGAATGAAGCTCATCAATTATTAACCCTTGATGTTAATTCTAATGGCTTGAAAGACATTGTAGGTGTAGCAAATTGTGCTACACCTCACTCTGGTAAAAATGAACTTAGATGGTGGGAAAACCTAGGATAACTGGTTAAGGGAGAATTATGTACATACATAGCGTTTCGAATAGTTCTGGTTTACTATGGGCGAAAGCATCAAGTTATACAATCACTCAGAAAAAAATGGGGTCAGATACAGTAGATTTTATCCACGCTTCTAAAGATGCAAAATTAGTAAAGTATTCACCTGTTTTAGAGACTGAAGATCAAAGGAACGATATTGATAATTTGTTACCGATAGACTTGGATGATTTATTTAATATTGATTTGGAAGATGATGCTACTATATTAAATTTTTACAATAAATATGGCGATATCGGTCTGTTGAGCCACAAGATTAAATCATATATTACTGCTTCTAGATGGTTGCCTACTCATGAATTAAGCTCCAAATCTTCTGTGTTAAGTATTACTCCATATCAATCTGAATATTTTTTCGAAACGAATTGGAAAAAAAGATTAAAGGCGGTTAGTTCACCGATAGTTGTTGACAAGCAAAGATTCCCGGACGTTGGGAAAGATAATGATTTTGGAGTTGGAGAATATAACAACGAAATGAAAAAGTTGTTGGGTACGCTAGTTAAAGATCCAACTGAAAGGTTAGTTGGGCAAATTCCAAAATTGATTTTTGAAGATCATTTAGAGTTTTCACAGTTTAAATTTAATAAAGATTTTGGCGGATTTATGGGTACATATTATCCTGACTTAGTTTTAGGTATGAACGATTCAGAAAGTCAATTAGTTGATTTCCCTCTACCGTATTCAATTGATTATTTTAAAACGTATTCTGAGCCTTTATCTGAAGTGAAAAAAGTTTTGAAGGAATTACAAAGTAGCTTTTCATTTATTTGTGCGATAGATGAAATGTTGGTTTTGCCTGAACGTCCTTTTGTTTACACCGATGAAAATACAGCCAAAACACATCATGGTAAAGACACAATTTTGTCCTATTTACCTAAATTGTCGATTTCTCTGGAAAAAAAGCCCGATTTTGTTGGGTATAGATGGGGCAAATCATGGAGTTTTAAATCACTTTTATCTATGTTTGCACTCAAAATGAGACAACAATTGATCAAATAAAATCGGATTATATTTAACAGGAGTAATGAAAGTATGTTTGACACTCTAATTTTAGGTGGAACTATTGTCGATGGTACAGGTGACGCTAGGTACAAAGCTGATATAGGTATAACCAATGGAAAAATTACAGCAATTGGTTCTTTAAATGAAAGTCAATCTAAATGTACTATTGATGCAAGTCATCATGTGGTATCTCCTGGATTTATAGATATGCACACCCATTCAGACGTAACTTTGATAGATGATCCCTGCGGAGAAAGTAAAGTCTATCAAGGTGTAACCACCGAAGTTACTGGTAATTGTAGTTATTCTCCTTTTCCTTCAGGCATAGGGGGAGCATCTGCTCTAAAGGAAAGCTTAGGTCAAACGCTAGTTTCGAAAGAAGATTGGAAGTGGAATAGCCTGGATGAATGGGCGGAAGATTTAGAAACAGAAGGGATAAGTTTAAATGTTGCACCTCAAGTAGGCAATGCAGCTCTGAGAGTAGCTGCTGGGGCAAAACAGGATGGAGAGGCAACTAAAGACCAACTTGAAATAATGAAAAAACTAGCGGTGGAATCAGTTGAGCAGGGAGCATTTTCTTTATCCACAGGCTTGTCTTTAGCTCCTTCAGGTTATGCTACTACCGATGAAATAATTGAGTTATGTA
>CAZYCG010000106.1:0-2289 GCA_964645865.1 uncultured Dehalococcoidia bacterium
AAAATAATTGAGATAAATTCTCTGATTGGGTCAATATGTGAAAAGTTAAATGTTGAAGCATATTTAGTAGGTGGCTTTACGCGAGATTGTATTATCGGTATACCAATAAAAGATATAGATATAGTTGTTTCAGATAAACCTAAAGAAATAGTAGAAATTGTTTCAAAACAATTATCAGGAACATATTTTTTAATAAATTCTGATCATGCTATTTATCGAATTAATATTCAATTAGGATCTTCATCATTAAATATTGATATTGGCTTATTTGAGGAGTCTATTTATGATGATTTATTTAATAGAGATTTCACGATAAATGCGATTGCCCTTAAGTTAGATTCTAAATTTCGCAATGTTGAAATTGATAATGTTATTGATCCGTATTGCGGAGTCAAAGACATTAAAAATAAAGTTATAAAAACTGTAAATGAACGCAGTTTTATTGGAGATCCCTTAAGGCTTCTGAGGTGTATAAGATTATACGCAGAATTGAATTTTGAAATTGATAAACAAACCGTAGAATTTCTTAAGTCAAATGTTCGCAAAATAAATGACGTTAGTTGGGAGCGTATTCGAGAGGAAGTTTTTAAAATATTGTCTTTACCGAATACGCAGGATTATCTAGAGCTTCTTGACGAAGTAGGTTTATTGGGTGAATTAATACCTGAGATGGAAGCAATGCGAAATGTATTGCAACCCCAAGAGCACCATTGGGATGTTTTTGAACATTCAATTAACTCTGCTGTAATGGCTGGAAAAATGGTCGGAAATACTAAAGAGATAGATTTTGTTTGGAAGAATATCCCTCAATTTCCTCAAATAGACACGTTTTTCAAAGAAAAAATAAGTGATGGCCAAACGAGATTAACGTTTTTAAAGTTTACTGCATTATTGCATGATATTGGTAAACCTGATACCAGAACGATTGATTCATCTGGGAAAATTCGATTTTTGACTCATTCTGAGGTTGGAAGTAATATAGCAAATGATATAATGAGTCGGTTGAGAATCAGTAATAAAGGTATCGGCATTGTGAAGACTATGATAGAAAATCATTTGAGGCCGGCTCAAATGTCTCAGTCTGGTGAGCTACCGACGGATAAAGCAATATATAGATATTTCAGAGATGTAGGAGATGTGGCGATTGATACACTTTATCTAGATTTATCTGACTATTTGGGAATGCGTGGTCCTGACTTAAAGGAAGAAGAATGGGTAGAACATTGTACTCGCACTGATTACATTATAAAACGCAATGTATTGATTCAGAAAAGACAGCAAAAAAAAGATTCAGTTTTATTGAACGGCGATGAAATTATGGAGAAATTTGACCTTTGTCCTGGTCCAAAAATTGGAAGTCTTATTGCTAAAATAAAAGAAGCTCAGGCTATGGGTCATATTAAATCGAGAGACGAAGCTTTAATATTTGTAGAGAGTAATATCAATTGAGGTTAATTAGTGCGTAGGTATATACGAAGTTTATTAATTATTGTGGTTTTGGTTGCTGTAGCTGCTACAGTGTTGCTGAATAAAACTATAACTATTCGAGATTTCACTATTGGAAGTGAATCTATACTTGGATTAAATCTTGGATTGGATCTCCAAGGAGGAAGTGACTTAAGGTTTCAAGCTGTAGATCCACAAACCGGAGAACCTTTTACACCTACAAAGGATGAAATGAATGCCTTGATACGAAGTATAGAGGAACGTATCAACCGTAGTGGTTTAGGTAGACCTGCTATACAACAATTAGGTGAAAATAGACTTTTAGTTCAATTACCTGGTGTAGAAGACCTAGATAGGGCTAAATCATTGATAGGTGAGACCGCTCAACTTGAGTATAAAAAGAGAACATTGAATGTTCCTGCAGATTTGACTATTTCAGATGAAGTGTTGGCGATTGAAGTTAAAACCATTGGTGGAGCTACGACAACACAGGATACAGTGGAAGAAAATCAAACTGATAGTACCGATGAAGCAGATGAAAATTCTACGTCAACTGAAGCACAAATATCTGAAAATACAGATGATTCACAGGCAATACCTGCGTTGGTAATTGAATTCACAGACTCAGGAGCAACGCAATTTGATGAAATGATTGACAGAATGCGTATTAGTTTAGCTCCTGTTATTGGAACTGAGCGAGAAAACGAAGAAGGTGAGCTCATACCTGGTAGTGGGGATATATATCCGAATTATATAGAAGTGACTGTATTGAACCCAGATTCGCAAACTACTTCTACTCCAGTTACGTTATCCTACAGCCCAGTGGCTATTTTACCTAATGGA
>CAZYCG010000106.1:2389-3683 GCA_964645865.1 uncultured Dehalococcoidia bacterium
TTAATATCTTCAAGGGTACAATCACCAATTACTGCTGGAGTTGGTTTTATTGAAGGTCCCGATTTTACTATGGGTAGGGTTAGAGACTTATCTTTGCTTATCGAGTCAGGTCGATTACCTTTCCCTATTGAATTAATACAGGAGCGCGATGTTGACGCCATTTTGGGAGCTGATTCGCTTGCTAAGAGTTTAATAGCAGGTTTAATCGGATTGGCATTGGTTCTTCTGTTTATGTTGTTATATTATCGACTTCCTGGACTTATAGCTAATTTGGCTTTATTAATATATGCAACTTTGTTGCTCTCTTTATTTAAATTGATTGGAGTAACTCTTGAACTGTCTGGTCTCGCCGCCACTATTCTTTCAATAGGAATGGCGGTGGATGCAAATATACTTATATTTGAGCGTATGAAAGAAGAGCTTAATTCTGGCAGGACTCTGTTATCTTCAATAAATATAGGGTTTAGTAGGGCGTGGCCTGCTATTAGAGACGGTAATGTTTCTACGCTAATTACATGTGGAATATTGTTCTGGTTTGCTGATACTTTGGGAGCTACAATGGTTCAGAGTTTTTCAGCTACCCTAGCCTTAGGTGTAATTGTCAGTTTGTTTACAGCTATTACGGTGAGTCGTACTTTACTTCGTATAATTGCGGTAAGTTCTGTAAGTAAATATTCGTTTTTGTTCTTACCAACGGGAAAACCATCTAGATAAAATGGTAATTAGATTTTAAAGGGGATAAATTTGGGAGTTTTGCGAAAACGTATTTGGTTTCTCATTATTTCTCTGGGCATGATAATACCAGGGATAGTTTTTTTAATTATTGCTGGTGGATTAAGAACAGGTATTGATTTCACCGGTGGATCTAGTATGCAGGTTCAGTTTAGCGAAGATGTTACGCAAGAAGACTTAAGAACCATACTTGAACAGGAAGGCTACATAAATGCTGTAGTGCAGGGTATGGGAGAAAATATTTATTTTTTGAGAACCATTACTATAGATGAAGCAAATAAGTCTAAATTACTAAAATCGTTAGAACAATCGATATCACCTTCAGGAGTGCAGGTACTTTCATTTGACACAGTTTCTCCTTTAGTCGCGGATGAAATAGTAAGGGCTGCAATATGGGCTGTTATCGCTGCTGCCATAGGTATATTTTTGTATTTATGGTGGGCATTTAGAAATGTACCAAGTCCTATTAGGTATGGGTTTGCGGCTATTGTTGCGTTAATCCATGACGTTTTAATAGTAATTGGAGTATTTGCTCTTTTAGGTTATCTTTGGGAAATTGAAG
>CAZYCG010000107.1:0-3401 GCA_964645865.1 uncultured Dehalococcoidia bacterium
TATCAAATATTGTTAATGAAAGGAATGTTTTAGATACTGATTGTTTCATTGGTTATAATTTTTTCACAGTTTTGTAAAATGGTTTTTGAGATATTTATAAAATTTTAATAGGATATAAAAATGACCGTTAAAGATTCTGATAAAAAAAATTATAGGGTAGTAGGTTCGAGTCCTATAAAGCATGATGGTTCTGATAAAACAACAGGCAAAGCTTTTTATGGAGCTGATATTACTCTTCCTGGGATCATTCATGGGAAAGTACTTAGAAGCCCTCATGCGCATGCCATCATAGAATCTATTGATATTAGTAAGGCTTTAGCACATCCTGATGTACAAGCCGTAGTGACATGTGATGACCTAGAGATAGATCCACCTACTTCACAGCAAGTTGTATTAAGAAAAACTGAAAGTCATAACATATTAGCTACAGATAAAGTTTTATATAAAGGTCATCCGGTGGCGGCGATTGCCGCATCCAACCCCCATTTGGCAGAAGAGTTACTTGAATTAATCGAAGTTAAATATACATGCTTGAAAGAAGTTATGGATGTTGAGAGTTCCCTAAAACTTGACTCTCCGGTTTTACATGATCACTGGAAGCAAATTGATAAAGATTATAGTAACAATTTAGCCGAAGTTCAGCATAATATAATGGGTGATCTGGAAAAAGGATTTCAATTATCTGACTGTATTGTAGAAAGAGAATTTAGAACTAAGTCTGTACATCAAGGCTACATAGAACCACAAACATCTACTGCTTGGTGGTCTCCAGATAATAGGTTGACTATTTGGACAAGTACCCAGGGACATTTTACTGTAGCAAATAATGTAGCTAGGTTATTGGGTATATCTAATTCTGAAGTTAAAGTTGTACCTATGGAAATTGGAGGAGGATTTGGAGGGAAAAATCCAATATATCTAGAACCCGTAGCCGCGGTTCTATCTAAAAAATCGGGTAGGCCCGTAAAAATGACAATGACCCGAAGTGAAGTTTTTGACGCTACTGGGCCAACATCTGGTAGTTATTTGAAGATTAAAATTGGAGCTAATAATGAAGGACAGATCTTAGCAGCCAAAGCTTTTTACGCATTGGAAGCAGGTGCCTATTCAGGAGCACCTTTACCAGGCGCTTCTGCCGCAGTGTTTTCTTCATATAATATCCAAAATGTTGAAATTGAAGGATTGGATGTAGTTGTAAATAAACCAAAAACTGCAGCTTATCGTGCACCAGGTGCCCCTATTGTTTGCTTCGGTGTAGAAACGATAATTGATGAAATAGCTTGTAAACTTAATCTAGATCCTATGGAGTTTAGGTTGAAAAATGTAGCAACAGAAAATACCAGAAGGGCAGATGGCATAATGAATTTGAAAATTGGGGCTAAAGAAGTAATGGAAGCTGTGAAAAGTCATCCACACTATGTAGAACCAATTGCTCTTTCAAAGGGTAAGGTTAGTGGTCGTGGAATAGCAATGGGATTTTGTCGGAATAATTCTGGGGAATCTTGTGTTGTTGCAAACGTATTGTCGGATGGAACAGTAAGTCTTATTGAAGGTTCTGTAGATATTGGTGGAAGTAGAACTGGTGTTGCTCAACAATTTGCAGAGGTACTTGGTCTGGAAATATCAGATGTGATACCTCAGGTTGGAGATACTGATACGGTAGGATTTACTTCAAATTCTGGTGGTAGTGGAGTGGCATTTAAAACAGGGATAGCCGCAATTTTAGCAGCTAATGATGTGAAAAAGCAGATTATTCAGAGAGCTTCTAAAATTTGGGATGTTCCTGAATCCGACGTTGAATATGTAGAAAGCACTGTAAAACATAAACATGATGATGAATTGAAGTTAGGATTTAAAGAAATTGCACGTTTACTACCTGAGACTGGAGGTCCAATCGTAGGAAGAGCCAATACAAATCCAGCTGGTTCAGGAGCGTCTTATGCAGCAAATATTATGGACGTTCAAATAGATGTTGAAACGGGCAAAATCGATATCGTTAAATGCACTGCTTTTCAAGACGTAGGTACAGCAGTTAACCCAGATACTGTCGAAGGTCAAATACAAGGAGGGACTGTTCAGGGTATTGGATGGGCATTAAATGAAGAATATTATATGGATGAAAAAGGCTATATGCTAAATAATGGATTTTTAGATTATAGAATGCCAACTACTCTGGATATGCCATATATTGATCCGGTAATTTTAGAGGTATTTAATCCTGCTCATCCATTCGGAGTAAGAGGAGTTGGAGAGGCGAATATAGTTCCACCTCTAGCTGCTATAGCTAATGCAATAAATAATGCTTTAAACATTAGGTTGGAAGCAATTCCGATGAATCCATCTGCAGTTTTAAGTGCAATCAAGTCAAAAAATGATGCATTGTGACAAATAATGATGGTTTATTTTAAATTATTTTTTATTTAAGTCAAAATTGTAAATAAATTTAGTTGGACTAATAAAACTATCTTGAAATAAACCGTGTTGGTATCTTTACGAGATGGATGAAGCATTTACATCATAAAAAATTATTTATTAAATCGGATGGGAAAAATTACCACCAATAAAGTAAAAATTATGGCTATAGCGGTTTTAGATAATTCTAATTATTACCATTCAATTTGATTGATTTAGTAATATTATGAAGCGCGCTTCAGTCATGGTCGGTAATTTGCGAAGAGTATTCCAAATACACTGTACCAAATGAGAAACCTGATTCTATTTGCAATTTAATGAAAATAAGTATTCTACTTGAAATAACATGGGTCGAATTCCAACCCATGTTATTTCAATTTAACCGTTATAAATTCTTATCTTAGTATCACTACCAGACCGTGTGGGTCGGAAGCTGATACTTCTGTTCCATCTTTAAGAGCAATCACCCTGTCTGGGTCGTCCATTGATGCGAGATCCTTCTCTTCCCAACTGGAGCTTTTGCAATCATCGCTAATTGTCAGAACAGCCACCCCTGGTGTCCGTGAGTTCTCAAGGGAGCCGATAGCCGACAGCGGTTTAGAACCACGTAGCGCAATGAACATTTTATTACCGACGATGTCTGCCACGTCGGGCTTTGGATCGGGGCTGAAGGACGTTGCCATCGACTGAGTCGCTACGACCTTATTGGTTTGAAGGTCGACGAAGTTGACGTCATTACTTACCCGCATACTGGTTATTGCAAATATATCGCCCTTTTGATCAGTACAGGTAACCGCACCATGGGTGTCCTCACCTGGGAGTTCAATCTGTACTGGGTTCGGGAATACTCCTTCCACAGCTTTACTAGTATCAAAGGTATAGAGGAAATCATCTCCTCCTTTAGCCCCACTTTCACCATTGGTCATTATCTTATTAAAAGGTAAACGAGATACACCACAACCGATGCCTGGAACGGTGTCCTTGTCATA
>CAZYCG010000108.1:0-3246 GCA_964645865.1 uncultured Dehalococcoidia bacterium
ATGGTCATCATGATCATCGTGTTTATCTTCGTCATCATGCTCATCATGGTCATCAGTTTTAAATTCTATAGGATTAACTTTCGAACCTAATGCAATCAAAGCTTGTTCTGCTTGTACTGTATTTTCAAGTAGTTTTAATAGAGCACTATTTTCATATTTTATACCTACATGAAAAACTAAATCTGCGTCACTAATTTTAGCAACATCTTTCGGAGATGGTTCATAAGTATGTGGATCAACAGCATAGGGCATTAAAACCTCTACATCAACATTCTGTCCTGCCACCTGTTTAACATACTCACCAATCATAGGTGTTGTGGCCAATATGTTGAATCTTTTGCCAGAATCTTCAGATACTTCAGGAGCAGCAGGAGCAGCAGCAGGAGCAGCTTCAGGAGCAGCAGGCTCTATTACTTCGTCTCCATTTCCACATGCAATAATTAAAACCAGCAACAAACTCATTGCACTTTTAAACATAATTTTAAACATAACTTCCTTCCTTATTAAACAACCCATTGAATGGGAATGATTCTCATTCTTAGTATCTTCCTCTTTTTTTAATATGTCAAATCATTGTTAATACCTGGGTAAAAATGGGTATAATACTCACATGGATAAAAATCAAACAGATCTTACACAACAATGTCTGAAGTTACTGAACGATCACAATATTCCGATAACTCGTCCCAGAATCGTCTTGCTGGAAATCTTGCTGCAAAATAAAGGTCCTCTAAAAGTAGAAGACGTAATCAAACTATCGGAAGGAAAACTTGCTATATCGTCTTTGTATAGAATTATAAATATGCTTAAAAATGTGAATTTGATTAGCGAATTCCAAACCCCTGACAACACCAAAGTAATAGAATTATCTAATATAAAAAACGAACATCACCATCACATTTTCTGTAAATCTTGTGGATCAGTAGAAGACTTCGAATTAAATGCTACTTTAGAAAAACATCTTGAAAATGAAATAGAAGTAATAGAATCTTCGCATAATATTTCAGTATTATCGCATTCATTAGAACTTTTAAGCATTTGTAACCAATGCAAAACCAAAAGCTAAAAAATAAGATAGCGCAACATACCCCTCGATAATTCTTCGTTTGTCAGTCACCTAATTACCAATCACAAAAGAGTGGATTGTGTTTAACTTGTCATCACAATTGCTTAGCTACCAACAATAATTTGACATATTATGAAAAGAGTAGGATACTAAGAATGAGAATCATTCCCAAATATATGTAGGCGTTTACTGATTTAAATAAATAACAGTTATAAGGAGTTCGCAGTATGAAATTAACAGCTTATAGTCTTAAATTGAGAAAAACAGTAGAAATACTAAATCCTAAACTCGTAACCATGAAAAACGGTAGGAAAGCTGTTCAGGGTGTTGCGAAGGAAGATCCATCAGCTAAGGTATTTAGAATACTTAGTGACAAGGATGTAGCCGAGGTTGAAAAGCAAATAGGCTAATAATTTAGATAGAACGGTGCATATTTTGGGGAATTATTCCCCTCTGCGTACATAACCCCGTGGAAACCTCCCCTATCTGGAATCTTCGGGGTTATTGCCTATTTTAGAGTTATAATCTCAAGTATCAGGCAAATATACCTATAGAGTTTGATTATGAAAATGTCGTTTGAGGCGAGACAAACGGTAAGATTCGTTTCGGATTTTCTATCATCATCATATTTATTTGATCATCCTCCACTCCTATTTTTCGCAGATATGGTAAAAATTTCTCTATAATGAAAGAATATCCAAAACCACCGTATTTTCGTAAATGGGTTTTCCAACAAACATCATGTGACAGAAGTATTCGGTCTCCAAACCCAGCATCGATTAACTTAGATATTGCAACTCCATCTTTCTCTGCGACACTCAAACCAGAACTAGCTCCTGGGTTAATCGCATCAATCGATTCAATCTCATAATCCCGTCCAATCAAATCAAACTGTATATAAACCCCTCTTTCAAGTAACCCTTTCATAAGTTCAAAATCATCTGCTATTTCATCAGAATGACCTAATATTACTCGACCTAAATCACCACCCTCCGATTCTACCAAATCAAGGGTTGTATGACGTTCTGCTCCCGTACCTCCACGATGAAACGTCATAGCAGCTCCTGTTATCAAGCTAGCACGAGCAGATGCCTTAATACTTTTCTCTTCATTGAAAGTTATTGGATTACCATTAACTCCTATCTCTCCTATAACCCCAGCCCGTATACCTGTACCTCGAATACCTACAGTTACATCCTGTACAATCTCAGATGTTAGATTTTCTATAGTACGGCCGTCCATATCTTCTGGATGAAAAACTTTCTGATAATAACCAGTACCCATTACAAGATGCAGGCCGGTTGCCTGAGAAACTCGCAGAAGAGCCTCAGGATCACGCTTCAATCCGATACTAGTAACATCTACAATAGTCCCCCCTCCAACATTTTTGAACTTATTAACTTCATCTATTGCGACATTTTCGTCAGTTAACATATAGTTGTCAGATATTGGAGCTGCGGTGTTAACCAAATCAAGATTCTTGCAGTCCAGCTTTGACTCCCAAATTTCTAGCTCGGTTGCCGGAAAATCGTCTGAAGTAATTAATGGTTCAGATCGACCAGGAATATGGACATGCAACGGATGTGGAAGGTGACTTTTTCGCAAATCAAGGAACAGATGTTCATGCATTAATGTAATGCCAATCAACTCAGGATCAACCTGTCCGTTAACCGTTATAACCTTACCTATATCACTACTTGAATCAAGTCTATATCCCATCTGCTCTTCTCCCTACCAAAAACAATTTACTTTCATTCTTAAAAAAGCTTCTTCTCAACTATCGATCGAATAAGAAAATAGAAATTAGCCAGCATCAACAAATTGAAATCCATAAATAAAAGCTTGCTTGATATAAAACCTTACACGTAGACCATCTGAAGGGCTTTTGGATTGGCCTCTCCAAGTCATCCTTATACGAGAAGTATCTGAAGTAACTCCATCGCTATTTTCTTTATTGAAACCTACGGGCACGTTTCCGTTTGAATCTACAAGTTCTGCTAAAACCTGTCCATCACTAATGGTTCGTGTATTAATTTCGACAGCCTGTCCTTGGCACATCGTTTCAGTTGTTGTAGCAAAACCTTCCATGTCACCTCCAGCTGCTGTTGCTAATGCCCACAGCCTACCTTTCATCCAAGTCGCACGACACATTGCACCGTGGTCGTACAACTCACCGGAAA
>CAZYCG010000109.1:0-1472 GCA_964645865.1 uncultured Dehalococcoidia bacterium
ATCATACCCCAAAGTTTTTGTATTTGTATAAGAAAAAGACTAAACTTGTCAAGTATTAAGTTTAAACTTTTGCATAGTGATTTGCTGAAAATAAGTGAAAATGTTTATTTTGGTGATGGATTTAACGTAATATATCCTTATAGCATATAAATAATGCTGGATTAGATTGGTGTATAGAGAAGGTTTATTTAATGTCGATTAATATTATTGTTTGTGTGAAACAAGTTATTGACCCCGATGCTCCTGTCGCATCTTTAGATATAAGTGAAGATAGTGTAGTTTCTTCTAAAGAAAAACAGTTTGTATTGAATGGTTATGACGAAAATGCTGTCGAAGCGGCACTAAAAATCAAAGATGATGTAGGTGCAGAAGTTACTATTTTATCGGTTGGATCTTATTTTGAAAGTGATGTAATGAAAAAGCCGATATCAATGGGTGCAGATAGACTAATATTGGTCGAAGATGCAAAATTTTTGTCCTTGGATGGTTTTTCTACATCGGAATTACTGGGAAAAGCAATAAATAAAATAGGTGAGTTTGACCTGGTTTTATGTGGTAGGCAGGCTTCGGATTGGGATAATGCATATGTTCCTTTAGTGTTGTCGGAGATATTGAATGTTGCCTGTGTCACATTGGCTCAGAAAATTGATGTGTCTTCGAATCGCGTTAGAGTAGAAAGAGTTATGTCTGGTGGATATGAGGTAGTGGAAAGCGAATTTCCTGCTTTAATAACGGTTAGCAATGAAATAGGTAATCCTAGATACCCTACTATCAGAGGTATTATGAATGCGGGTCGTAAAAAACCTGATATATGGACATCTAACGAGATTGATATAACGAACGAATCAGTTAAAAAACAACCATTAATAAAGAATTTATCAATTCCTAATAATGAGTCAGATTGTGAATTTGTACTTTCAGATTCAGAAGAAGAATTAGGACGATTATTAGCTGAAAATTTAATAGAAAATAAATTGATTTGAACGTGTAAGGATAATCGATGGAAAACGTATTTGTTTTAGCTGAACATAAATCACAATCATTTGACCCAATAACTTACGAATTAATTGCGGCAGCGAGAAGTGTTGGAAACAAAGTAAGCTTGTTGGTATTAGGGAAATCAAACAATATACCAAAGATAGGAGAAATTAGTAGATTTGTTAATCATATATATATTGCTGAACATGATTTGTTAAGTGAGTGGGCAACTGATGCATGGACATCTGTTTCACATCAAGTCTGCTCAACAAACATACCTGAATTGTTGTTAATTGGTAAAACGAATTTGGGACGAGATATAGGGCCACGCCTGGCTTATAAATTGAACGGGAGATTTATACAGGATTGTTACGGGATGCAAGTAGATGATTATACTTTTAAAGCTTTACGTCCAATATACGGCGGAAATATAACTGCAGAAGTAGAATTCGAATTTGATGGATGCACAAATATAGCGGCGATACGTGCCGGTT
>CAZYCG010000109.1:1572-2913 GCA_964645865.1 uncultured Dehalococcoidia bacterium
TGGATTGATCATAATAAACAAATAGGATTAACGGGTAAAACGGTATCACCTAATCTATATATTACTGTAGGCGTGTCAGGTGCTAGTCAGCATATGGCTGGTTGTTCTAGTGCCAAGAATATAGTTGCGATAAATCAGGATAAAGGAGCTAATATTTTTAAAGAAGCTTCTATAGGGGTCGTTGGTGATTGGAAAATCATCATACCCTCACTGATTGAAGAACTGAAAAAAAGAAACATTTAGCACTTTTTCGATTACATTATTAGTTGGTTTATTCTTCAGATTCCTTAACTTGCACAACTCGGTCAAGCATATGGTTGGGAACTTCTTCATAATGGTCAAATTCCAAAGTATATGAACCGCGACCTTGTGTGATTGAACGCAAATCAGTGGCATATTTAAGCATCTCAGATTGAGGAACCTCTGCTTCTATTATAGTTGTTCCATTACCTTCGGGGTTCATTCCTAAAATTTTACCTCTTTTTCCATTAAGGTCTCCCATGATTTCACCAGTATCTTCATCGCTCACGGTAATTGCGGCTTTCATAACTGGTTCTAACAATACTGGTTTTGCTTCTTTCAATCCTTTCAAGAAAGCATGGCCGCCTGCTATCTCAAAACAAATCCCCGATGAATCAACCGGGTGAAAACTACCATCTACCAATGTAGCTTTTATATCTACTACAGGATATCCGGCAATCACACCATCATCCATTGCCTTAACTACCCCTTTTTGTACTGAAGGTATGTATTCTTTAGGTACGCTTCCACCATAGATTTTTTCTTGGAAATCAAATCCTCCTCCTCGTGCAAGAGGTTCCATTTCTAACCATACGTGACCAAATTGGCCGTGTCCTCCTGATTGTTTTTTATGTCGATATTCGACTTTAGCGTTCCCGGATATTGTTTCTTTGTAGGCCACTTTGGGTGTGTCTAATAATATTTCGACTCCAAACTTCCTTTTCATTTTTTCTAAAGCAACGTCTAAGTGAGTGTCGCCCAAACCACATAAAAGCATTTCGAGAGTGTTTTCTTCTCTAATCATTTTTAAACTAGGATCTTCCTCGCAAATCCTAGCAATAGAACTAGTCATTTTGTCTAAATCGGCCTGAGTTTTTGGTTTCATCGACATATTGTAAACTGGATTTGGGAACTCAATTCCATTTAACTCAATATTGGCATCCTTTGTTGTAAGAGTATGACCAGTTAAGGCGGATGATAATTTAGTTAATGTCCCAATATCTCCCACAGATATCTCATCAGAATTTTCTTGTGTTTGTCCCCTCATCGAATATACTTGTCCAATTCTTTCAGATTCTTTAGCATTGGCATTCCAAATAG
>CAZYCG010000110.1:0-2880 GCA_964645865.1 uncultured Dehalococcoidia bacterium
AATTGCTGAATATATAATCATGGCTAATTCACCTGGAGTTACTACTGCTGATATGCCAACATTTGATTTCTCAAACATAAAATCTCTTTATCCATTTGAAAAAGATATAGAGCTTGATTTTTAGATATTGAATTGGAATGTTTTATAAGATATCTATAATTTTTTCCATTATAGGATTACTAGTAGTTAATAATTTATATCTATACTGGCAAATCTATCAATTTAGTTTTGATAAATTTCTTAGTAACACTTTAGGGATAGCTTTATTGATTGAAGTTTTTCTTCTGACTATTTTAGTATCCTTATATTTTAGAATTCATCCTATTGGTAAATATAGATGGTATTGGTTGATTATATTATCTTTGGCAGGGAGTTTACTATTTGCTTTACCTTTTTATTATTGGATCAATAAAAGAAAAAATAAGTAATAATAGGTGAGAGAATCTAGGTGTATCATTATTTGTTTTATGTGATAGATATGTAACAATTATCTAACCAGTAAAAAAATTTCTTGAAAGGATCAAAAATGTCAAATTTAAAAATAACCCGGATTGAAGTACATGAGTTCAATTTTGATATGAATGATGTAAGTAAAGATTATAATGGTTTTAATTTGGTATATAAAAAAGGTATAACTCAAAAAGGAACTACATATGCTACAAAAGTTTTTACTGATCAAGGTATAACTGGTGAGTATGTAGGAGGAGACTCTCCAAGTTTTGCTCAGTTTAATATGTTTGCAAATTACTTAATTGGTAAAGATCCTACTCAAAGAGAGCTAATTTATAATGATGTTAAAAGAGCTATGAGAAAATTTGACAAGATGGGAATGGGACCAATAGATATAACATTATGGGATTTAGCTGGTAAATTATATAATTCTTCTATTTCTGAAATGTTAGGTGGCTGGAGAACATCTCTACCCTGTTATGCATCAACAATGCACGGAGATCGAAATGGTGGTTTGGATTCCCCAAAGGCTTATGCAGATTTTGCTTTAGAATGTAAAAATATGGGTTACAAAGGATTTAAAATACATGGATGGGGAGATTACGATATTAATGAAGAAATTGCGACTATATTTGCAGTAAGAGATGCGGTTGGACCTGATATGGATTTAATGTTGGATCCAGCATGTGAGATCAATACTTGGTTAGAGGCTCTGAAGTTAGGTAAAGCTTGCGATGAAGCAGACTTCTTTTGGTTAGAAGATCCTTATAAAGATACTGGTGTTTCTATGCATGGACATAAAAAATTGAGAGAAATAATTAAAACTCCATTATTACAAACTGAGCATGTTAGAGGGGTAGAGCAACATGTAGATTTCATAGCAAGTGGTGCTACCGACATAGTAAGAGTTGACCCAGATTATGATAGCGGATTTACTGGTTCAATGAAAGTTGCAAATGCAGCTGAAGGATTTGGATTAGATGTTGAAATTCACTCACCAGGTCCAGCCCAAAGGCAAATGATGGCTGCTGTAAGAAATACAAATTATTATGAGATGGCTCTTGTTCATCCTAATACTCCGGAAATTGGTAGAACTAATGAGATTTATGCTGATGGATATAAAGATAGTTTGGATGCAGTTGATAAAGAGGGTAATGTTAACGTTCCAAAAGGTCATGGATTAGGAGTTGAGTATAATTGGGATTTTATAATGTCTAATCGTACTGGAGGTAGGACTTATGGGAGTTAATTATTAAGAAATTTTCACTTTAAATTAACAAACTTATTCTTTCAATTAAATAACAATCTTATATTATCATCAAAGGAATTTAGTTTAATTTGTACTGTATTTGTAATTCGGCACAAATATCTTTGAACCAATCAATAACCTCAGGATGTAAAGGAACTCCTTTTTCTGTTCTTTCTTTTAGAGTTTCCTCTTCAGGTAATCCTGGATAGAGTACTCTATCTTTACCTGGCATAGTTTTTGTTTCTCTTAAACCTTTAAGCATTCCATCCATATTATCTTTAAACTCTTCTATATCACCAAATGCAGAAATATCGTAAGCAGCTACAAAATGAGCTCTTCTGTTTTCAGCAAGATTTGAAAATCCTTCTGCAAAAGATAATTGTCCACATAATATATCTACCATTACTCCTAGACCATAACCTTTATGTGAACCTAGCTCCCTTGTAGAGCCTAATGGTAGTTGCATATGCAATCCTGTAGATGTTTTAGAAGATTCTTTTAAAGATGAAATACCCATATTAGGAGTTCCATCATCATCGGCAATCCAACCAGGTTCCATATTTTTACCCATACGACGTGCTAAGCCTATTTTATTTCCAGCAATAGATGTCATAGCGGCATCAAACATAAAAGGAGCTTCTTTATTTGCTGGGGCTGCAAAGGCAATAGGATTTGTTCCTAGTTGAGGTTCTGCTCCAAAAGTTGGAACCATTGATTTTCCTCCTCCTGTCATGCCCCATCCTATCATGTCATGTTCAACAGCCATCATGGCATAATATCCGGCCGCACCAAAATGTTCTGTATTTCTAATAGAGACTATTCCGACACCAGTTTTTTTAGCTTTTTCTATAGCTATGTCCATGCCAAAAGGAGTTGTCATTAGACCCAAACCATTATCACCATCTACTAGAGCAGTAGAGGGAGTAGATTTTACAATAGAATTTTTTGGTCGAGGATTACATTTACCAGAATTATAATCTCCTACATAACTACGTAACATGTTAGATACACCATGTGTATCGATACCTTTAGAATCTGCGAACATTAGAACGTCAGCACCTAATTTAGCATCTTTTTCAGATACTCCACATTTAATGAAAATCTCTTCAGTTACTGATCTTAATGAATCAATAGAAACCCTTATTGCTTCATCATCAGATAATTTAAAATGTTCTAACATT
>CAZYCG010000111.1:0-2778 GCA_964645865.1 uncultured Dehalococcoidia bacterium
CAACCTCCGAGTTGGGACCATTGGGCTGGTACTGATAGAGCAGGAAGAGATTTGTTTACAAGAGTGCATTGGGCCGTTCAAAATACCGTTATTTTGACAATGATAGGTATGTTGAGTGGAGGATTGTTGTTGGGAGTGACTTTAGGTTTAGCTGCTGGATATTACGGGAAGTTTGTAGACGCATTGATTATGAGGTCTGGAGAAGTATTGAGTGTTGTTCCTACTTTTTTCTTGGTTTTGATGATTGCAGCTACATTGAGAGGACGAATCAAAAATTCAATGATTTGGTTAGAGGATAACACCTTTCTAAGTGGGTTAATTTCTGCAGGAATTGCTGATTATATAGTAATATCTTTCGCTTTGGTTGTTTTTGGGTGGTTTAGCACTGCTAGATTAGTCAGAGGCCAAGTATTGTTTCTTAGAGAATCACCATATGTTGAAGCAGCGAGAGCGTTAGGAGCTTCAACTCCGAGGATTTTATTTAGGCATATTTTGCCTAATGCGATTAGCCCGTTAATTGTGAGCGTTACTATGAGTATGGGTACAATGGTAGGTGTTGAAATATTCTTAAGTTGGGTTGGCGTAGGTATTCAGCCACCTAGGCCTAGTTTGGGAATAATGCTATATGAAGCAGGTCATGTTAGCGTTTTACGAAACGAACCTTGGATGATTCTTGCTCCTGGTTTAGTAAGTTGGTTACTAATCTTTTGCTGGAGCTTATTGGGTGATGCATTAAACGATGTTTTCAATCCAAGGACGCAATAAGTATTCTATAAAGCCAAGTAAGTTAATTACGTTTTGATTTAAACAAAATCAAAAATATCAATAAGCCTAAAATACTCAAATCTACGTTTGGATGATTTGTAATAGAGAATAAATTACATCCAGAACTAGTTGTGGTATTTGTATCATCAGATTTGATTTGTGATCCACCGGTCGTTATTTGAGAATCATCGTTAAGGCTAAATGGTTTGATGGTTTTTATTGGTTCAGCAGTTGGTACTGTTAAAGATGATTTGTTAGCTTTATATTCTTTTGCTCCTATTTTATTGCGCCACATATTTTCGAGAGTCACAGTGTCGAAACCATAAATTTTTTGTATAGCCTCTTCTAATTTAACGTCTGATTTTAATTCTGATAGTAGAGAATTCATTTTCTTAGCACCATATTCTGATATCAAATATGTAACTATGCTTCTTGAAGCCCCATAAAAAATTATTGCATCTTCTGGTTTACCAGGCATAGTAATACCTTTTGTGATAATGGGCACTCGATTTGTAGCTACTGCAAATTCTAAAGCGATATCATAAGACATAGCTGGGTCTATGTTAGCCCATTCTGCTAAACCTTCATTCAACCAAGTTGGAACTTTTCTAAAAACACCTTCCCCTGCTCTGTGAACCAATATATGGGTGACTTCGTGAGAGGCTGTACCTATTGAATTTCTATCACCACCTATTAAGTGTAAAGTTCCAAAATTGGAAAATGCTTGTCCTTCAGTAATCAATTCTCTACCTTGTGTGGAACTTTGAGGGGGTTGTGCGTCAATCATTTCCTTTCCATTGTTGTACATGGTCACCATTATAGGGTCATCGATTTCTGCACCCAAAACTGGGCCAACTTTTTCCATCGTTTCAACAATTGCGTTTAGTATTTTTTGAGCGCGTGATTTGACAGGACCATGATAATTTAATGTGACTGGGCCGTCTGAAATATTTTCCCACTTGAAATTTGGGTCAAGGTATATGAAGTTTGTTGTTGGAGTTATTAAAACATTACCTTTTTCGTCTTTGATTTCAAAAGATATTTCAATAAGAGTGCCTTGAGGTATATATTTACCAGAAGTGTCGGTTCTCCAAAACAGGGTTGCTTTAATGTTGTTGTCTGGAATAAGATCTTGGCATCGCCATGATTCGGAATTTTCATTCCCTTTTTCTAGGCATAAATAATTGTAGGTTGTTCCTTTTGTTTGTCCAATTTTCAACCTAGAAGAGATTTCTATGATTTTGTTTTCAGAAACCACCTCAATATCCAACCATATGCCTTTAGGAAATTCACTAGTTATTAAAGATGATTTAATATTTATTGGGTTTTCATCAGGTTGATCTGCTATAGCGACATTCGCCGTTTGAGAAACGTTTATTAAAAAGGTTAAGGTTAATAATAATAATATTTTATATGTTTTTGAAATCAGTTTATGCAAATAGATAATAAACATAGACATTTAAGATATTCTCGTTTCTTCATCAATTTTGACAATTGATTCAACTAATGTATATGAAGATATTGGACCTGACAATTGTATTTTATCGTTAATAATTGTTAATGGTACACTTGAAATATCATAATTATTAGCTAAATCAGGATACTCTTGAATCTCTATTATTTCCGTTTTTATAGTTTTGAATTGCATAGCTAAAGAAAGCGTTAGTTCAGCTATTTCAGGACAATATTTACAAGAAGGTGTGACAAATACTTTTATATTTATGGGGGTTTGAATTGCTTTAAGGTTTTTAATTAAATTTTTATCTAAGTTTTGAGAATCTAGTGACGAATTGATTATAGAATTTACCAATGTGGAAAATTCATAGCCTGAAGGCATTCCATAAAAAATAGCACGTTCTGATTTTCCAATCACGATTGCAGGGATACGATCAATTTTCAATTCTGTACATTGATTATTATATTTATAGAAGTTTATTATCTCTAAATTTACCTTGTCCGAAATGTTTGAAATATCGGTTAAAATCTTTTGTGTTGTGGCACATGTATCACATT
>CAZYCG010000112.1:0-2729 GCA_964645865.1 uncultured Dehalococcoidia bacterium
TTGCTGCAACAAAAAATATTATAGAAACTGCTATATATAAATATTTAAATGTTAACTTCTTATTAATTATTTCTCTCATGCATGTATTATATTTCAATAGTGGAAATAATTACCATTGGAGCTAATTCCATGTTTTTACGTAAAAATTCTTTGGAAGATTTTTCTAAGTTATATTCTAATTCCTCTAAGGTGGAATTTTTTTGAAAATTTGAAGTTTTTAAAACATTAATTAATTCTTCAAAAAGTTTAATGTTTTTATTATTATTTGGGATACCAAAAGATTTAGTTTCAATTGATTTAAGCAAATTTTCAGAAGAAAAGTCTATACCACAAAAAATTATCACCCCTGTTTTTGTATTATATTTATTTTTTTCAGAAATATTATTATTATTGTCTAAATATATTTCACCGCTATTTATTGAACCCGAAATATGTCCTTTTGTATTTGTAATTTCTAAAATATCACCATCTTCAATCAAGAAAACATTGTCATCATTAACACCACATTCTTTTGCAAGATCGTAATTTGCTTTTAGCATACGATAATCTCCGTGAATAGGTAAGTAATTTTTTGGTTTTATTAAATTAATCAACATTCTAAGTTCTTCTTTTTTTGCATGACCACTAGTATGAGTAATAAGATTATTATTTGTAATTACTTTTGCTCCTAATCTCACAAGATCATCTATTACTTTATTAATTCCTAATTCATTTCCTGGTATTACGCTTGCTGACATTATAACTGTGTCATTTTTCTTTATTTTTATTTTTTTATGATCATTATTCGATAATTTCATCAGAGATGATGAGGTTTCTCCCTGTGATCCAGTTATCATTATTACTATTTGATTATCTGGTAATTTTAAACATTGATTTAGAGGTAAATCGTTATTGTCTAAATCAAGGTATTTAAGATTTTCTGAGATTTCAGAATTATTAATCATACTTCTTCCGGCAAATGAAATTTTTCTATTACATAACTTAGCGATATAACTTATCATCTGCATTCTAGAAATTAGAGAAGCAAAACTACATACAAAAACTCTTCCTTTAGTTTTTGAGATAATATTAAACAAATTTTCAAAAACTTCTTTATCTGAACCTGAATAACCTTCCTCTTCTGCATTAGTAGAATCTGCCATTAACAATAAAGTTTTATTATTTCCTAAGTTTGCTAAGTTTGCTAAGTTTGAAGGATTTCCAATTATTGGATTATGGTCAATTTTAAAATCTCCTGTATGAATAATATTTCCATTATCTGTTTCTATACAAATTCCATTAGAATCCGGAATTGAATGGCATACTTCAAACCACTTAACATTGAAATTTCCTATTTTGTATTTTTTTTCAATATTAATTGTTGTAATGTTTATAGAAGATGTTCTAAGTTTCTTTTTGTTAATTATTTCAACTGCAAATTTTGGGGCATAAATAGGTATTTTTAAGTTTTTAATCAAATATGGTATTGCAGCAATATGATCTTCATGGCCGTGTGTAATTAATAACCCTTTAATTTTCTTATAATTTTTTTCTAAATAGTCAATATTTGGGACAATTATATTTACACCATCTAACTCTTTATCTGGGAATGTTCCTCCAGCATCAATGATTAGTAGTTCGTTATTTTGTTCAATCACCATCATGTTTTTACCGATTTCACCTAGCCCACCTAAAGGAATTATCTTAATATTTGAATCTGTAATTTTCATAAGTATTTTAATTTTTTTTTGATAAAGTAGAACGTAATAATTCTGGGATTCTTGACATGTCTAATTTTAGAGTTTCTAATATTTTAGGATTATATAAAGCTGCTGCAGGATGATATATAGGATACAAAATTCTATTCTTCCATGGGATATTTCTTCCATGATCTAATGAAATTTTTCCGTTAGGAATGAAATGTAATAGGGCGTATTTTCCTAGAGTAACAATTATTCTTGGATTTATAATTTCAATTTGTTTCATTAAATAATTTTTGCATGCTAGAATTTCATTTTCCAGAGGGTTCCTATTATTTGGTGGTCTACACTTTACTACATTGGTGATAAAAACATCTTCTCTATAAATTGGAACTTCAATGAATAATTTTTCTAGTAGGTTTCCAGCTCTTCCTATAAAAGGTAATCCTACTTCATCTTCTTTAGATCCAGGTGCTTCTCCTACAAACATTAAAGTAGCATAGGATGGACCTACGCCTGGGACAGCATTTTTTCTACTTGAGGATAAATTGCATTTTTTGCATTTAATTACTAATTCATTAATTTTTTTTAACTGATTTAAGCTATCAGATTTATCTATTAACAACCGTAAGTTCTCGAGATGAATATTATTTCATATTAGTAAAAAATATATAGATTGAATTAGTCTTCTATATTATTTGATTTAAGGTATGTAACAGCGTCATTTACTGTAAGAATCTTTTCTGCATCTTCATCAGAAATTTCCAGTGGATTATCATCAGTTCCAAATTCTTCTTCTATCGCCATAATTAGTTCCACTACATCTAATGAATCTGCTTCTAAATCTTCTGTAAAAGAAGACTCAGGATTGATTTCTTCTACTTCTACTGACAATTTATCTGCTGCGATTTCTCGCACCCTATCTAGCACACTGGCCATTCTATATCCTCCATGTTTATAAAATTTAATTTTTTATTTTTAACGATAATATAACAATTATTATAATAACAGCGTTACAAGAATACCATTTATTAATGATCCTGAAGAATC
>CAZYCG010000113.1:0-2636 GCA_964645865.1 uncultured Dehalococcoidia bacterium
AGGTGACTCCTCATTTGCAATCAGAAGATCGTCAGAAATTAATGTTTCATAGGAAGTAATTCGTAATTAATGGCAAAACAGGCAAAGTCTAGATTGGGTTTGACTATAGATCATGTACTAATTGCTGTAAGAGATCTGAAAGATACAGCTGATGTGTTCAATAATCTTGGATTTACTGTGACGCCTGAAGGGTTACATCCAGGAAGAGGCTCTAGGAATCGGCTAGTAGTTTTTGAAAATGATTATCTTGAGTTAATTTCAATAACGGATCCAACTCTTCCTTTGTTTAGGCCAAATATGGCAGTGTTTTTAGAATCGCGCCAAGGAATATTCATTTTTTCTATGGGTACTTCCGATGTTCAAAAAGTATTTTTAGAGACAAAGGCAAGTGGATTAAAAATTAATGAACCGATATATGGTGCGCGTCATTCCGCTGGCGGTGATATGGAATATTCTTGGCATCAATCAGAGATAGATCTCCATGAATTTCCAGGTAGCCAAACATTTTTTATTCAACATGACCATTCGATAAAACAAAGATATAAATATCCTCCTAACGCTTGGGATCATGAAAATGGTTCTTTAGGGATTTATAATCTTACTCTCGTAGTTGATGATGCAATGGAATGTGCCCGACAATGGGCTTCAATGTTGGATTTGGAGATATCTTTTTCAGGTGATATAGATGCTTTGTCTGCAAAAAGAGTTAGTGTTGCTTTTGATAATTGTACTCTTGATTTCTTATCACCAACTAGTGATGGTGTTATTCAGGATTTCTTAACAGAATATGGTGGTGGACCATATTCTATGGCTATAAAAGTTAAAGATTTGCAAAAGGTTCGAAATTTATTGTTAAGCAGAGATATTCCCATTGTAGATATAACATTAGACGATTCTCAGTCTATTTCTATAAGTGCTGAAAATGCACAGGGTGTTCGTCTAACTTTGGTAGGACACTAATTTAGTATTTTGTTTCTAGCTGAATCTAACGCATCAAAACAAAATTGTGCTGTGTACCATGGGTCATAGTCTATGTTATTTGATTGTTGTACGCTCACTTCTGCATATATAGGTAGATCGCCAATGCCGTTGAGTTCCAGAGATGATATGAAACCGGGTATATCAATTGTACCTTCACCTGTTAAGCAGTATTTTACATTTCCTTCTTCCATTACCCCGTCTTTTATATGAACCATAACGGAATGGGGAGCACAAAGAGTTACACTATATTCCAGTTCTGCACCTTCAACATAAAAATGGCTTATATCTAGATCTAATTTGAGATTAGGATGATTTGTCTGTTCAATCATCCAAATTGCTTTATCAGGTGTTTCAAAATCAGTTCCGGCGTGAGCCTCGATCGCTATTATTATTCCATGTTCTGAAGCTAAATCCCCAAGATGTAAAAATGCATCTCTTATTTTTTCTTTACCAGTGTCCCATTGTGGGGCATTATGACCAGGTGTAGTCGTAATTAGAATTGGAGTGTCGTCATAATGAAGCTCTTTAGCCATGTTGAACTTTATAAGCGTATCTTTAACCATTTCATCTTTTGAATGTTCTGGAGCGCATACGTCTATCGAACCAAAAAATATTGGTGAAGGAAATCCCAATCGTTCTGAAAGTTTTGCAAGTGACCTTTGGCTACTTATATCGAAATTGCCTGGATAAGTTGGCCATCCTTTCCTCATGCAGATTTCTATAGAATCGTACCCTATTCGTCTGATTTTGGGCAGAGCTTCAAAAGGATCTACCATCTTCAGTGCATAGGTTGAGTACCCCAGTTTAGTTACCATTTTAATCCTGCCCAGTAATATTGAATATGAATCAGATTATTTAAAAATGCTCATAACGGTTAAAGCTATGAATCTTTTAGGACAATCTTAGTTGGTGTACAAACAATACATCTATAATTTTGAATTGTCAATTTTGATAATAATCTACAGATATTTTTGTTGTTGAGCGGACATTTGTGGTTTAGTGGTTGTAGCTATTGTTTATGTGTTAATATTCATCCATTATTTCAAATTTCAGCCAAATCCTCTTGGGTAGGCTGTGAAGGAACAAAATTATGGGAACTTTTGATGGAAAGGTTGTAATAATTACAGGTGGAGGTTATGGAATAGGACGTGGTACTGCACTTGAGTTTGCTCGTGAAGGAGCTAAAGTTGCTATTGCGGATGTTGATAGAAAAGCGGGAGAAGCTGTTATATCTGAAATCCAAAAGATTGGTTCTGATGCAATCCTTGTTTTAGCTGATGTTTCTAAATCATCTGAATGTGAAAGAGTGGTAAAAGAGACTGTAGATAAATTTGGTGCAATAAATATACTGTTTAACAATGTTGGTATTCAATCCCCAGATTCATATCACAACGTAGAGAATACGTCAGAAGAATTGTGGGACAGAATTCTTAACGTTAATCTTAAGAGTTATTTTTTGATGGCTAAGTATTCAATTCCCTATATACGCAAAGAAGGAGGCGGAGCAGTGATTAATACTGCAAGTGTTCAGGGGATACAGTCTCAACCGTTAGTTCCTGCGTATGCAGCTAGCAAAGGTGGAATATTATCGCTGACTAGGCAAATGTCACTTGATTATGCACATGAGAATATAAGAGTGTTGGCAGTTTGTCCTG
>CAZYCG010000114.1:0-2626 GCA_964645865.1 uncultured Dehalococcoidia bacterium
AAAAATTCTCCTATTTGGTAAACATCTCCTTGTACTCTTGAAATCAATCTTCCAATTTCGGTTTTATCAAAAAAGCCTAACGATAGCTGCTGGATTTTTCCAAACATGTCTTTTTTCAGTCGGTATAAAACATGCTGCCCAATTTTAACGCAGCTTATTTCCATTACCAATGAACAAAGACTATTAAAAAGCATAACTAAGATAAAGACTATGCTCAAAATTATCAACCCGTTCCATTTTCCTTTTGTAATATATTCATCAATAGCAATCTTTATCATAAACGGCATGGCTGTATGAGAAATCGACCATAACGCAGTTGCTACAAGAGCTAAAATGACCAATCTTAGTCTACCTTTAAGATACGGTATTAGTCTTTTAACTACACTTGGTTTGTATACTTTTCCAAATAGTTGGTCGTCATCTATTTTTATTTGTTGTTCTGTATTCATTAGGCTGATATAACCGGTTGATTATTTAGGTCCAACTCTGACATTTTCATGTTTGCAGGTTTTAGCTGTAGATCATATATCTCTTTATACATCCCATTTCGCTGAATTAGTTCGCTATGCTTTCCAGTTTCAACAATTTCACCCTTATCCATAACAAGTATTTTGTCAGCTTGATGAACCGTGCTTAATCTATGAGCTATAACAAAAGTGGTCCTGTTTTCTGTAACTGATTTGAGTGCCAACCGAATATCTTCTTCAGTTTTAGCATCTACACTTGATGTAGAATCATCTAATATCAGAATAGGTGGATCCAAAAGTACAGCTCTAGCTATAGAAAGTCTTTGTCTCTGTCCCCCAGATAAAGTTGCTCCTCTTTCTCCCACTATGGTGTCATAACCATGCGGCAATGAAATTACAAAGTCATGGAATTGCGCAGCTTTTGATGCTTCAACGATTTCTTCTATAGCGGCATTCGTATTGCCATAAGCTATATTATCTTTTATTGATCCTTTAAACAAAAATACATCTTGCTGTACTAATCCAATATTGTTTCGTAACGAATTAAGTGTAACCTTACTGATATCCCAGTCATCTATTTTTATTGTTCCAGATGACTTGTCATAAAACCTGGAAAGCAAGTTCACCAGGGTAGTTTTTCCACTTCCTGGAGGACCAACTAACGCTATACTTTGTCCTGCCCTTACTTCTACCGATATATTTTTCAATACATCTTCTGTTCCATCAGCATATTTAAATCCCACCTCATTAAACGAAACGTTCCCTTTCGCTCTAGGCAAATTCCTTGCCAATGGATGTTCTTTTATGCTTTGGTCGTTTTCTATTATTTTAAAAACTCTTTCAGCTGCAGCTGAAGCTCTTGCAAAATTATTCACCATCATCCCAACACTTCTTATTGGCAAATTAAGGATTTGGAAATAGAAGAGAAATTGTGCTAATTCACCAGCAGTTAATGTACCACCAATTACCCTGTATCCTCCCAATAACAAAATCACTCCAATAAGAGTGAAAAAACTTGTATTTATTATCGTCATGTTTATAATTTGGAATTTTTCTGCTTTGACGCTGCCTTCAGCTACTTTTGCATTATAATGTTCAAATTTTGTTTCTTCATGCTTTTCAGAACCAAATGCTTTAACAACTTTCATGCCGCTCAGGTTTTCCTGTAAAACAGTACTGCTATAGGCCATATCTTTTTGCACTTGCAGCCATATTTTTCTTAATCGCAACTTGATTCTTGAGGATATGAATCCTAGGACAGGAACAAAACAAATACTTACAATTCCTAAAATAAGGTCAATGGACATTAACATAAACGGAACTGCTATGAAAAGTATCAAGAAATATAGGCTTCGAACTAACCCAACGTTGACAAACATCCTTATAGCTTCAACATCTGTTATTGCTATAGACATCAGGTTTCCTGTATGCTGCTTGTCGAAAAAGGAAAAACTGCGGGTTTGCACATGGGCATAAAACAATTTCCTCAAATCATATACTGCATATTGACCCAACGCTTCGCCGAAATAGTTCTGCCCAAAAGCAAGTAGGCCTCTGAAGGCTGACAACAGGACTATAGAAACACATATCAGTGCTAGAGTATCCAACGCAACGCTGCCACCTTCAAGTGCTTCTACCGTCCAATCTATAGCAATGCCAAACATTCTAGGCAACAGCAAATAAGCTACGGTAGCACCTATCATACAAAGATAGGCAAAACATAATATCTTTTTATGTTTTAAAGCCATTCTTATGACTCTTAGTAACCGGCTCATTAACTACTCATCTCCAAATTTACGCGACTCAGAATATTTAGTCATTCTGGGATATTCAATAATTAAGCACTCGATATAAAACAACATTTTCATGGTTAAGTAATGTCAACGCAAGTATTATTGAGTCCTTTTTCTATAAATCTCTTTCATGTATCTACGATGCTATGATAACATGCAAGACTTTGTAATTCAAGAAATATATTTCATGAATTACAAAGGGATTAGGAATAGCTTATCTAACCATTAGACATTTTTAAACATAAAACATGATCAGCCACGAGTTAGTTTTTGTAATATGTTCCTCTTCTTATTTTCCTGAACTTTTTCTTTTAATTTCTTTATTGCTGCATGCTGTATTGCCTTAACTGAATTTACGTTTTTAGA
>CAZYCG010000115.1:0-2514 GCA_964645865.1 uncultured Dehalococcoidia bacterium
TAGAGCGCAGCCCTGCGGAGGCTGAGGTCGTGGGTTCGAATCCCGCCAAGCGCGCCAATCAATTGAAATTTTGATTAATAAATCGGTACAATAGATATATAAAGGTTCAAAGGGCGATTAGCTCAGCTGGTTAGAGCGCATGCTTTACACGCATGAGGTCGTAGGTTCGACTCCTACATCGCCCACCATACAACTTAACCTTTGGCAACCAGCGAAAAACCTCTTAAAACATGGGGTGTAATCATACAAATGAAATATCGAACCCTAGGTAAAACAGGTCTCAAAGTATCTTTACTGAGTCTAGGTTCCGGTGGAACCCGACAGTTAGGACAAGATTCTCAAATGGATCAAAAAAGTCAAACCGTATTGGTACACAAAGCTCTTAGCCTAGGAATAAATATGATAGACACCTCAGCACAGTACGGAAATTCAGAAGCAATCCTAGGCACAGCATTAAATGGAATAAAGCGAGACCGTTATTTATTATGTACCAAATGGTATTGCTCAAACAAACCAGATCCCATTAAAAGCCCCAAACTTCTCATTAAAAGTGTAGAAACTAGCCTTTCGAAACTAAACACCGACTATATAGATATAATGATGTTTCATGGACCATTAGCAAACGAATACGATCGTATATTAGATTCATGTTATCCAATTTTAAATTCTCTAAAAGAAAAAGGTAAAATACGTTTTATCGGTCTTAGTACTCGATTCAAAGAAGATCATGCACAGTTAGTTGCAGAATTAGCTGTGAAAAATAACCCTGAGCTATTTGACGTGATAATGCTAAAATACGGGATACTTAATCAGTATGCAGCCACAACAATTATGCCATTAGCAATCAAACACAATATTGGCATTATGAATATGGCTGTAATAAGAGAAAAACTGCCAAACAAGGACTTACTTGAACAACTTATTAAAAAATGGAAGAATGAAGGCCTAATAAGTAAAGACAGCTTGGAAGATAAAAATCCATTGAATTGGCTCGTAAAAGATGATGTAGATTCTATTATAAGTGCGGGTTATAAATTCGCTGCTGACCACCCTGCTATATCAACTGTCATAACAGGCACGGCAGATATAAAACATCTTGAATACAACGTAAATGCATTATCAAAACCTGTACTCAAAAGCCATGACTCTATAAAGCTTAAAAACTTATTTGGGAAAATAATCGAATACGCGTAACGATAAATTTCAACAAGGATAATCTAACCAATCATGAACAAATCTGAGTTAAAATCTCTAATCAAAGGAACGTTGGCGGTTACCCCAACTCCGTTTGACGATAATTACCAGCTAGATCTTGGGAAAACCCGCGATATCACACAATGGTGGATTGAAAAGGGTTTAGGCACAGCTAATTCTCCACTAAAAATAACTGCTGGTGGTGGAGAGTGTCATAATTTGACCGAAGACGAATGGCTCCAAGTACTTAAAACTACTGTAAATGCTGCTGGTCCTGAAGCGGTAATCATGTGCGGATTAAAATCTAAGTCAACAATTCATACCATAGAAGATGCAAAAAAAGCACAGGATGTTGGAATAATAGGCCTTCAAATTGATTTGCCATTCTATCATCACCCCAATCAAGATGATTACGTTAGATATTTCACAGATATTTCCGACTCTATCGATATTGGGATAATGATATACAACACTCATTTTCATGGTGCTCCCTCAATAAAAGCCGAAACAATGTTACGATTAGTAGATACTGAACACGTCGTCGCCATCAAATGGAATACTCCTCCAAATGAAGACTTTAACGAGATGACAAAATTCTCACATGAATTCAACGTTATAAACAATGGAGGAGATATGATTCAATTCCATAAAAATGGTGGTAAAGGCACCCAATCATCTATAGCTCCAGCGTGCCCTAAGTACGCCCTTGACATGTGGGATTTGCTTGAAGCAAAAGAATATAAAAAAGTCCAATCGGAATTAGAAAAAGATAAAATCTTGAATAACTGGCGTAAAAAATCCGCATTGATTTCTGGAGGCAACCGACATAACAAAGCTTATATGGCTGCAATAGGAAAACCATTAGGACAACCGAGATTACCTACATTACCAGTTGAACAACATGAGATTTATGAACTAAGGGAAATATTTAAAAGTTTTGGCTGGATAACCGACTAAAATCAATTTTAATTTTAGCCAGATAAAAATTAATTCGTTATCATTAAATTTCGCATGAAATTTCACTAGCCACTCCACAAAAAGCCAAAAGAAAATTGTTATAATAACCGAAAATTTTATAACTACCGGTTAACGTTTTGTTCACTCATTTACACGTACATACAGAATATAGCTTACTTGACGGATTAAGTAGATTAGATTCCCTATTGGAACAAAGCAAAAATCTAGGAATGAATAGTATTGGCATCACAGACCATGGAGGTTTATATGGTGCTATACATTTCTACCGCAAAGCAGTTAAATTAGGTATAAAACCAATTATCGGATGCGAAATGTATGTGGCAAGAAAAAGTAGGTTCGATA